>CAJWZY010000232.1 GCA_913050545.1 uncultured bacterium
CGGAAGCCGATGTTCGAGAGCTCCATCTCCTGGTTGCTGAAGAAGCGTCCGGCCGCCTGGCGGTTGTTACCCTGGAACCATCCTCCGGAGCGGAGGCCGCGTCCGAGCTTGCTGACCACCGCCTCGTTCCATTCCCAGAACTTGTCGGCCATCTGTTCGGCGCCGTAGTGTGACTTTGAATCTTCCGGCCGCTCGATCGCTCGGCCGAGGATGTTCATATTCGAGTAGCCGCGCCTGGGGGAGAAGTAGGCGGCCTTGTACCATTCATTCTCGCTCGAGAGGGCGAAGCGGGCTTTTTTCTCCCTTTCGCTGACACTCTCTTTGCCGCTGAAGGTGTAGGCTCCGCTCTCTGTTGTTGCTGCACCCTGCTTTCCATTGGGGCGGCCATTGTGAAGCCAGTTGCAGAAGCGCAGAGCGTCATACCAGCTGATGAAGTTCACTGTTTTAGAGGCCTGCTCCGTCCTGACCCGGTAGGTGTGTTTTCCCGGTGAGCCCAGGCGCACGATGCCGCCCTCCGGGCGCTCCTGCATGTCAGGATTGAAGAGGCCCGCGGGGTCGCTGGCGGCGACCGCGTTGAGGAAGACAGCGTATTGCTCGTTGGTGACCCGTTCCGTCCCGATCTCGTAGGCTGAATCGACATTTCCGAAGACACCGCGACTGTAGAAGTTCTTGTCCGGCTTGTTGCCCGGGTCGCCGACCTTGACGAAACTCATAAAGGGCTTTGGTTGCGAGGGCTCTCGGTTCTTGCCATGGACAGCATCTCTTCTCGTCGCGCTGCTGCTCGATCGGCCCTTGAAGTCCAGGCCTGTCAGGGGCAGGGGAGTATTCCAGAAGATCCTTTTGTCTTCGGGAGGGCGCTTGAAGAAATGCCATTCGGCGAAGGAGAGGATCTTCTCCCAGTCATCGGTGGTGAAGGAATGCCCGCCGTGGCGGTAGGTGATGGCGTTTTTCTCAGGCACGCCGAGAAACCTGAAGGCCTCCTGCGCCGCCATCGAGGAGACCTGGGTTCCGAGCGGATTGGCGAACAGGTCCTCGAAGGCTTCATTGCTGATGACAGCGCGCGGAGCCACCAGCGCCTTGACGAAGTGCTGGTCGAAGGGCAGGTATTCTTCCCTTTCACCAAACCACTGGATTCGCTCATGGTACCACCACGGCTTGTCGTTCATGCCGAGGGTCTCGGCGCCGGGGCCGAGGATCCGGTAGCAGCCGGAGCCCCCGGCGCCCGACTGGTTGGGGATGGCCATGGCGAATCGTTCGTCGAGGGCCGCCGTCAGGAGCGCCATCTTTCCACCGCGTGAATGCCCTGTTGTGGCGATGTGGGCGAGGTCGATGTCCTTGCGCGTCTCGAGATAGTCGACCAGGCGCATCGCTCCCCAGGCCCAGACCGAGAGCGTCGCCCAGTCGTAGTCGGGATAGGCCTCCTGGGCCGGTCCGGCGAAGTCCTTCCTGTCGGGGTCGAGGTCGCTGCGGGCGTATTCGATGAAGATATAGCCCGCATCGAGGAACATCGGCACGTTGCGGTTGCCGCCGAGGCGGCCTGCTTCAGAGAGGATCACCGGCCGGGGACCGGGAGTCTTCGGCAGGTTCAGCAGGATGCGCATGCGCAGTTTCTTTTTCGAGCCGATCACCAGCGTCATCAGCTCCATGGTGCCCTTGCCGCTGGGGTGGGGGCGGCGCTGGATGTCAGTGGCGGTGACGGAATCCGGTCGTGGCGGGATGCGGCCGTACTGGTAGTAGAGCAGCATCTTCTTCATCTCCTCACGGCGTCTTTGCCAATCCGCTTTCGTCTTTACCCGGCTGCCATCGGCAAAGGTAAAGAGATCGGGAAGCTCCAGGGAGGGCTCCAGGGATCCAGGCGACGCGGGTGGCTTCCAGGGCCCATCATCCCCATGGGCTGGAAGACAAAGGCAGAGAAGGGAGATGAAGATAAGCGGCTTGAACATAGCTCGGCACTTTCGCATAGAAGGCATGAGAATCAATTTTTCGTCTTTCCAGCCCCGGGTTTTTCACCTAGGGGGAAATTCTCTCCAGTTCTACGACAAGCTTGATGTCCTTTCCATCCCCGACCTGCAGATCAAGGGAGGCCGGCGTATGTTTCGGGGCGGTGATCTCGAGTCCGTAATTGCCCGGCAGCAGGTCGGGAGACTTGAAGAAGCCCTCGGCATTGAGGCGCAGCCCCTGGCCGCGCTTCTGGTTGTCGAGGTCTTTGAGCTCTACCTCTGCCCCCTTCACCACCTTCCCGGTTGCGAGGGCGACCACCTGCCCGCTGATCCTGCCGTATTGCTGGAGGGTGAGGGTTACCTCGCTGCCGGCGTCGATCATGCGCGAATGGCGCAGGTGTCCTTTGCTCTGGACGGTGACCAGGTAGGGACCCTCGCCGAGGGTCCCGATTCGAAAGCGGCCCAGCGGATCGCTGCGGTCGCTGGCATTCTCTTTCTGCCCAAGCTCGGGCAGGCTTCTGAAGGCCTTGACGAGCGAGCCTTCAACCGGTTCTCCACGGCCGTTGCGTACGACTCCGGAGATCGTCAGTTCGGGCTCGAGCTCGATGGTTTGTTCGAAGGTCTGTTTGCCTGCGACACGCAGCAATCTTGTGGCATGCCGGGTGCCATTGATTCCTCCGGCGCGCAGGGAGTAGGAGTTTTCCTTGAGACCTCCGAAGATGGTCTTTCCCGCGGAGTCGGTCTTCTGCGTTCCAATCATCGCCCAGGGGTGTTTTTTTCCGCCGACAAAGCGCCACAGGGAGATGTCCTCTGTGGGCCGGGGAGCCTGGTCGGGTCCCAGCAGCAGGACCCCGATCCGGCTGCCGGGCGACAGCCCGATGTTGAAGTTGTCGCGTTTTTCCCCGGAGCGTAATTCGAAGGTTTCACTCTGAAAGTCAATGTGGTCGAGGTGTTCGACCTGGAGTTCGAAGGAGGGCCCGAAGTGGATATTGCTGAATTCAAAGAGGCCTCCAGCGTCGGTGAGGACCCGGGCTGGTTCTTCCTTCCGGCCGGATTTCTTCTTTCTGCCGGCTTTACCGGTTTTGCGTAAAGTCACGCCGGCTTCGGCGATCGGTTTGCCCCCGGTGCCGATGATCTTCCCCCGCAATGAGGCAAGAGGTTGAAGGATGAAATCGACCTCCAGGGACGGCTTGTCCTGGGGAAGCGTGATATTTTTCCCGGTAACCCCAAGGAATCCCTCCGCCTCGACCAGGTCAAAGTACCCGGCTGAGCCGGGAAGGAGACCGGGTAACTCGTAGTTCCCCCGGGAGTCGGATTTGAGCACTTGCTGGTCTCCGCCATAGAGCAGCACCAGCTGGGCGCCGGCGATCAGAGAGCCATCGGCCGCTGAGCTGACCTTGCCGCTGAGGCGTACAGTGGGGGGCTGGGCAGGTTCTGGTTCGGGAACCTGGGGAACAGGTGGTGGGGTTTTCTTCAGTTCAACGGCGGCACTTTCTTCCTCCTCGGTCACCTTTGCGGGAGGCGCTTCGGGCGCAGTCTCTTTCACCGTTGGCGTGACCTTCGTCTCGACGACAGCTGCAACCTCGGCCGGCTTGTTTTGTTTTTCCGGGTCCACGCTTTTCTTCCCGGAAAGAATCGCCCACCCCAGCAAGACGAGGATAGCGACGGAGATGATGGAAGAGCTTGTGTTTTTCTGCACGCGTCCCGGGGCTATAGCTGGAGCTTTTCGTTGGGGGAGATCCGTGGTGCGGCCGGCCAGCCGGCCTCGGTATCTCCAGGTGTCTTTCTCAGGCAGCGTTATTTAAACCCGCAATCTATGATTACTCCAGAGCTATACACCGGGTGGCTTGCGGGCAGGCAGAGGTCTATCTACAATGAACGCTGCTGGTGAAGTTGATTACCCGGTAGAGGAAAACAGGATATGCAGAAGTCGATTTGTCTCATTGCTTTTATTGCCGGGCTCTTTGCCGCTGCGCCGGTCGTCAGCCAGGTTCATTACCACAAGGATGGCAGGCCCTGGTCGGTTACGACCAAGAGGGGACCCGATGCTATCGCTGGTGGTTGGTATTACAACCTTGGCATCACCGGTATGCGGGCGGTCCTGGTCGAAAAAGAGCCGACTCAGTTGCTGGTCAAGTACGTATTCCAGGGAACCCCGGCCCACGGCAAGGTC
>CAJWZY010000233.1 GCA_913050545.1 uncultured bacterium
GCGGGTTTCTACAGTCCCGGTAGCAAGTACCTCTTCATCAAGCAGATGCCATTTTACGACCTCGTACCGACCGTCTACCACGAGGCATTCCACCAGTATCTCCACGCCTATGTCGGAGATGTGCAAATTCCCCTCTGGTTCAACGAGGGCATGGCTGTCTACTTCGAGGGAATGCAGCGCGAAGAGAAGAGCAAGACCAAGACGCTCAACCCCAGGCTCATCAAGCGCGGCAAGATCCGCATGGTGAAAGACGCGATCAACACCCGCACGCAGATTCCGCTCGAGACACTCCTCAAGGTCACCCATGAGGAATTCCACGACAAGGAAAACGAAGCGCTCTACTACAGCCAGTCCTTCGCCGTGATGTTCTATTTCATGCAGCTCTCACGTGGAAAAGCAGCTCTGAACTACATGAAGGAGCTCAAGAAGACCGGCGATCCGGAGGCGGCCAATACCAAGCTCTTCGGGAAAAAGATGAAGAACCTGAAAAAGATCGAGTCCCACTGGAAAGGCTATATCCGCAAGCTCGACACCCGACAGGTCTCCACGAAATAAAGCCGCCGGGAATAATCAGTCCTTCTTCTTCTTGCTCGAGCGCAGCTTCGCCTTGCCCAGCATCTTCTCCATCTCCTTGGTGAAGCGGTAGGGGTCTGACCAGAAGGGATAGTTTGAGGACCTGGGGAACTTCGCGGCATAGCAGCGGGGGAAGAACTTCGTAACCTTGGTGACATCGGCGGCCGGGGTCCAGGCATTGAGCTGGCCGATCATCACCATCACCGGCAGACGCGGGGCCTTGTACTTGAAGATGGCCTTGAGGCTCCACTTGCCATCGTTCATAACATTCGTGCCTCCGGAAAGTCGGTCGAGATGATTTGAAAGCCCGATTTCAGGCCGGGAGGGGTCGGCAAAGCGGAGGTTATTGCGCGCCCGGGCAATGCCGCCATGCTCAGCCGAATCCTGGGGCTCGTAGGTCGGCTTGCCATCCTGCCCAATAAGCAGGTTGTTAGCTCCGTTGTAGACCTCCGGGTTCTTGCGCTTGCGGCCCTCGCGCTCGACATTCTTGATCGCCTTACCGTATTCCGAACCGGCCGAGGCGGGATTGACCATGATAAGCCGGGTGACCGCGGAGGAAAACTTGGAGGTCATGTACATGCCGAGAGTTGATGCTCCCGGGCCGTGGGAAAAGATCGCGAACTCATCGAGCCCACTGCTTTTCATCAACTCCTCGAGAGCGTCTGCCAGGATCTCGGTCGGATAAACCACAAGGTTGTTGGCTTCGCGGGCAAGGCCTTTGAAATCCGAGATCTGCGGCATCTGGATGTAATAGACCTTGCAGAACTCCTCGATCCCGTGAAAAGAGGGCCTGAAGTAATCAGGACTGTAGCCTCTCTTGGGAATCACGAGGAGCGGATAGCCCTCCCCGGCAACCTTCATGTTGACCGTCACCTCTACCCCGCCGCTCCTGACCACGCGGGTACGCCGGTCACCGGGAGCCTTACTGAGATTTTCCGGGTCGGGAGCTTCCTCCTCGATCCTCTTCTCGAGGGAGAACTGGTCCTTGACCGCATCCCACCACTTGAACCAGTCATCGACATTGTCGCGGTAGTACTGACCGGTGAGGGTTTCGAGGGCAAAGCGGGTCTGGACCCATTCGCTGTAATACTTGCTCTTTTTCTTCTCCAGCTTGCGGAGATTATCCAGCAGCAGCTTGATGCTCGACTTGTCGGGATAGGCGAGCATTCCATGGAGAGCGGCGAGGCGGACCCTGGAGCTGGAATCCTGGAAGGCCGTCGTGATCCATTCGAATTTTTTCTTGTCGGGGTCATGCTTGCGAATGCTCGGCAGCACCAGGGCGAAATACTGGATTCCCTTGCGCCGCCTCAGGAGCTCCTTGTAATGCTCGACCTTGCGCTCCTCGTTGCCACCCTTGTCCTTCTCAAACTGCTGGCGAATCTTGTAGATCAGGGAGTGAATAATCGCCTCCTTGGAGTTCTCACGCTTACTTCCCTTGAGAACCTTGAGGATCTCCTTCTCTGCATCTTCTCCCTCGGCCGCCATCAGCGCATCGTAGGCTCCCTGCTTGACGTACCAGTCGTAGCGCAGAGGGTCGCGCGGAGCGATCTTGTCGAGAACGTTCCAGATCGCCCGGAGTCCTTTGGACGACGATGTGTCGATCTGCTTGAGTGAATTGCGACGAGTCTCGCTGTACTCCGAGGTGATGTTCGTCTTGAGAACAATCTCCCACTCCTCCGCAGCCGGCAGAGACGGGTGGAGCACCACGATGAGCAAAAGGCAGAAAAACGGGTTCGAGAACTTCTTCAAGGCAGGATTCATGTCTTGATTCCAGATTGTTTCCAGTGGTCCGAGGTATGAAGTAACCAGGCAACTGCGTCAGTTATTATAAACAGTCATCCACCGCACGGGCAAAGATTGAAGCAGACGAAAACTCCGGCCGGCGCTCGAAGCGATCCTGTAATTATCCCGGCTTTGATGTTAACTTCTCTGAAGTCAGAAGTGCTTTGAGAATCATTGCACCGGCAAAGGGGTCTTTCCGAAAGCCGGGACGGGATAACGAAAAGAGGAGTTGCCACAGATGAGCATCCGATCAGCCTTCGCTTGCGTGTTCGCCCTTTTGCTCTCAGCCTGCGGTGGATCTTCCACCGGGGATCAATCCACTGCAGAAAAAGCCGCCGGGCAAAAGCAACAGCCTCCGGCATCCGCTCCTGCGACTGCACAGAAAACTTCTCCCCAGGCCCCTGCCCCGCAGCCTGCGGCAACGACTGTCGCCGCTGAACCAGGAACAGCCGCCACGAGTCCCAAGGCTTCCGCCTCAAGCCCCCCTGCCCCGAAACCCGTGCGGCCGGTCATTGAGCAGCCCCCTGAGCCCGTCTATATCGTCAAGGACAAGGGTGTTGTCACCACGCCGACAGGGCTGCGTTACGTAGATCTCGTAGCCGGCAAGGGAGCCTCTCCAAAACGCGGCCAGACCGCGGTTGTTCACTACATCGGTACACTTGCCAACGACTCCGTTTTTGACGATTCCCGCAAAAGAAAAGACCCCCTTGAATGCAGGATGGGAACCGGAAGGTACCTGCGTGGCTGGGAAGAAGGCCTCTCCAGCATGAAGGTCGGCGGCAAGCGCAAGCTCATCATTCCTCCCAGGCTCGGTTACGGCCGGGCCGGCAACCGGAAGATGGGGATCCCCCCCAACGCCTACGTGATCTTCGAAGTAGAGCTGATGGCAGTGCGCTGAGATGCCAGGACCGGTTCCTCCAGCACCCCGACTCCCATGAAGCCGCCACCAACGGGCAGAGCCATTCTCCTGGTGGACCACGGCAGTGTAAAACCGCAAGCCAATGACCTCCTGCTGGAGATTGCCCGCCTCGTAGCCGCCCAGGCTCCGGACTGCCACGTGGAAGCAGCCCATATGGAGCTGGCAGAGCCCGGCATCCCCGAAGGAATCGCCGCCTGCGTAAAAGCCGGGGCAACAGATATTACGGTCGTCCCCTACATGCTGGCGCCGGGGCGCCACTCAACAGATGACATCCCGCGCATCTCGATCGCAGCCGGCGAACAACACCAGGGCCTGCGCCTGAGGGTGAGCGCGCCGCTGGGAGTCGACAGCAGGCTGGCCGAAGTCATCCTCAAGCGGGTGGAAGATGCCGGCAGCAAAGAGGAATGAAAATCCGAGCGCCTGCTCAGCAGGGAAACGCTGGATTTGTTCTTTCCACTTCCAGTCTCTTCCTCTTAGTATTCTGTTTGGATAAGTTTTCCGTCTGAGGAAAGAACGCGAGACTGACCTCGGCTCAACAGGAAAAAACCGGTTGACCAGAGAAGGCAGGGTTCGCCTCACAATCTGAAACCCCGTTTTTATATAGGAGTTCCGTCATGAAGAAATTCATCGCACTGCACCTCGTAATCGCCCTGGCCATTGCAGGCCTCAGCCTCACCGGGTGCCGCGTCGTGGCAACCGTAAGCCAGGCCGCACTCGGCGGCAAAGCCGAGGCTCCCGCAGCCGAGGCACCCGCAGCCGCACCCGCAGAAGAAAAGGCCGAGGAAAAAAAGGCTGAGTAGCT
Source organism: uncultured bacterium (assembly GCA_913050545.1). Taxonomy (GTDB): domain Bacteria; phylum Planctomycetota; class UBA8108; order UBA8108; family UBA8108; genus UBA8108. The sequence continues at coordinate 4,077 of CAJWZY010000233.1, forward strand.
GCCCCGGTCAGTTCATGACCTTAAAA
>CAJWZY010000234.1 GCA_913050545.1 uncultured bacterium
GGGGGGTACGATTTGCAGGCATTGGTGTTCTCTTTTCCATAATTTCGTCGGGAAACGGTGGTGAAGGAAGCTTCAATCCAAAGGTGTTTTCCCCTGTGCAACCCTCAAACCCTGTGCCGAATCCGGCACTTGATCACTTAAGGCTACCCCTCGAAAACCTCCCCGGCAAGGACTGAAAGCCAGGGTGGAGGACTCCCGGGCTATATCTCCAGGACGGCCTTCACGACACCCGAACCAGGCTCAACCCATTGTGCAAAAGACTCGACCAGGTCTTCGCAGCCAGCTCGATGCGTTATCCATGGCCGGGTGTCAATCGCGCCGGATTCCATCCCTTCGATGATGCGCTGGAAGTCCTGCGGCCGGGAATTTCGGCTGGCCAGCAGGGTGAGCTCCATGCGGTGGAAATCCGGGTCGTAGAAGGAGATGTCATCCATCACGATGCCGACAAAGATGATGCGTCCTCCCTGGGCTATGTAGCGGAAGCTCTGCATCATCGATTTCGCGTTTCCGGTCACGTCGAAGACGGCGGTGGGTGGGTTGTCTCCAAGCAGGTCAGCCAGTTCTTCAGCCGCGTTCGGGCCACCTGTGAGAGTGTTTTCAATATTGAATTGCTCACGGCAGAAACGCAGACGTTCCGGGTCGAGGTCGACGACGCTCAGGTTCGCTCCAGCCAGTTGTGCAAACTGGATGACGCTCAGGCCGATCGGCCCGCAGCCGATCACCAGGACGGACTCTCCCTGTTCCAGTCCGGCTCTCTCTACGGCATGGGAGCCGATCCCGAGGGTCTCAACCAGCGCCAGCTGGTCGGTCGACAGCTTGCCGGAGGGATGGAGCTTGCCAACTGGCACCGAGATGATTTCTCGCATGCCACCATCGACATGGACTCCCAGTACCTCCAGCCGGGTGCAGCAATTGGGCCGGCCACCCCGGCAGGAGATGCAATCGTTGCAGTTGAGATAGGGTTCGACGGAGCAGAGGTCTCCGGGGCTCAATCCCGCAGCGTTCTCTCCGATCTCGAGGATCTCAACGCCGAGCTCATGGCCGAGAATGCGTGGGTATTCCAGGAAGGGCTGGCGGCCCCGGTAGGCATGCAGGTCGGTGCCGCAGATCCCTACCCGGTGAACCCTGACGAGGGCTTCGCCCTCAGCGGCTTCAGCTGGTGGTTCGGTTTCTGTTACCAGTAGCTTCCCGGGTTCCTGCAGTACAACAGTCTTCATAAACGCATTCTGCCAGCCAGCGGCCGGGGTGGCCAGCCAGTTTCCTCCTGCAGTGTAAGGAAGGGAGTTCGGCATTGCAGATGGACCCTGCGGGTTCACGAGTTGTAAAATAGATGACCTTCACAAACCTTGGCCCAGGGAATGATCTCCGATGAAATACAGTGCCTTTTATATTTTCCTCACGGGAGCCTTCTGCCTGGCTCTCTGCATTCCTGCTGTGCAGGGTGCCGAGACTGTACTGGTGCAGACCGGGGCGGAATGGAAGTACGCCACCGGGGCCCAGGAAGCATCGAGCCCGGATCCGGGAGCCTGGAGAGGTCTTGAGTTTGATGACTCGGGCTGGATTGTTTCACCGGCGGCCTTCGGTTACGGAGAGCCGGAGCTGGGTACGGATCTTGAGCAGCTGGATCCGCCGATGAGAAGGAACTACACCTCTGTATTCCTCCGCAGGACCTTCGAGGTAGCTGCGCTTGAAGACCTCGAGAGCTACGACCTGTCGGCGCTGTATGACGATGGTTTCATCGTATGGATCAACGGGCGAGAGGTCTTGAGGGTCAATATGCAGGGTGACCCGGGTGACCCGGTTTCCATCGAAGACGATGCACTTCGCAGCCACGAGGCAAGGGAGTTCGAAACCTTCGTCATCCCCGGCATTCGTGAATATGTCACCACGGGCACCAACCAGCTGGCTGTCCAGGCCTTCAATGTCTCGCTAACCAGCAGTGATTTCATGTTCGAGATGACCCTGGTCGATCCCTTCGGCCCGGATGTTACACCCCCGGGTATCCTGTCGAGGATTCCTGCTCCGGGAGCCGTTGTGCGGCGTCTCGCCCAGGCGGAGATCTCCTTTGACGAACCCGTATCCGGGGTAGCTGCCGCTGACCTGCTGGTCAATGGAGTGCCGGCGGAAGAGGTGCGCGGTTTCGATGCGGGCCCCTATGTATTTACCTTTGTCGAGCCGCTTCCCGGTGAGGTGGCTTTCAGCTGGAGTGCGGACTCCGCCATCATCGACCAGGCGGCGATTCCCAATGGCCTCGAGGCAGAGAGCTGGACCTGCCGCCTCGACCCCAATGCCCCGGCTGAGCCGGTTGTGATCAGTGAGTTTCTTGCCTCCAACAGGTCAGGGCTTCGCGATGAAGATGGGGACAGCTCAGACTGGATCGAGCTCCACAACGAGGGGGAAATCTCTGTCGGCCTTGCCGGCTGGTCTCTGAGCGATGAGCCCGGCAAGCCCGGGAAGTGGGTCTTTCCCAATGTGACGATCGCTCCTGGCGGATACCTGCTTGTGTTCGCCTCCGGGAAGGACCGCCGGGACCCAGCCGGAGAACTGCATACGAACTTCAGCCTCAGCTCCGGGGGGGAGTTTCTCGCTGTATTTAATGCGGAGGCACCGCGCTCTATTGTTTACCAGTACGAATCGTATCCGCCCCAGCGTCCCGACCATTCCTATGGAAGAGGGTCCGGTGGCGGTCTTGGTTATTTCTTTGTGCCCAGTCCCGACCGGGTGAATTCCGATGCCCAGATGAGGGTTTCCTTTGTAGAGAACCCCGTCCTGAGCCATGAGCGTGGCCTCTACACGGAGTCTTTCCAGCTGGAGATCCTGAGCGCCACGGAGGGCGCGAGGATTTACTACACGCTGGATGGGGAGGTTCCGGACTCGGCCAGGGGAGAGCTCTATACCAGGCCCGTTCAGATTGCAGGGCGCTCCTCCAGGGCAGTGGTCACGCTTCGAGCGGCTGCCTACAAGGATGGCTACCTGCCCTCGGAGATTGCCACGCACAGCTATATCTTCCCGGACAACGTCCTGAGCCAGCCCTCCAATCCGGCTGGATTTCCAGCGAACTGGAGTGGGGCTCCGCGGGCAGACTACGAGATGGATCCGCAGATTACAGGCAACCCGGCCTATACCGAGAGTGTCAGGGAAGGTTTGCGTGCGCTGCCGACCTTGTCGATTATCGCAAAGGTTGACGACATTTTCGGTTCGCGGGGATTGTATTCGAATCCCGGTGGGGAGGGCGTGAGCTGGGAGCGGGGCTGCTCGATTGAGCTGGTCTGGCCCGATGGAAAGGAAGGCTTCCAGATCGATTGTGGTATCAGGATTCTCGGTGGCGCCAGCCGCAATGCCCAGATCCCCAAGCATTCCTTCCGCCTCTTGTTCAAGAGCGATTACGGCCGGCCGCGGCTGAAGTACAATCTCTTCGAGGAGTCCCCGGTAGACTGCTTCGACACCCTGGTGCTCAGGGCGAATTACAACAACTCCTGGGTTCACTGGGATGGGGGGCAGCGCCGCCGGGCCATGCTGCTGCGCGACCAGTTCGCCAAGGATACCACCCTCGCCATGGGCCAGCCGGGCTGCTATGGGCGCTTTGTCCATCTCTACATCGGCGGGCTCTACTGGGGGATCTTCAACCTGGTCGAACGCCCCAGCGCTCCCTTTGCTGCTGACCACATGGGAGGAGAAAAAGAGGACTGGGATGCTCTCAACTCAGGCAGCCCGATCGATGGAAATGGTTCCGCCTGGAGCCAGGTGCAGGCCGCAGCCGCTGCGGTCGAGGCCGGTGATCAGCGACTGGCTGACTCGCGCCTCTTCGCCCTGCGCGACCAGCTCGATATTGAGAACCTCATCGATTATCTCCTGGTGAACTACTACGGGGCCAACCACGACTGGGACCATCACAACTGGTATGCCGCACGCCACCGGGTTCCCGGTGGGCAGTGGCGCTTCTTCAGCTGGGATGCGGAGAGAATTCTCGAGGGGGCCAACGACAACGTGGTCTTGCGGAACAACGGTAATGCTCCCACCGGTATTCACAGCCGCCTGAGGACAAACGAAGAGTACCGGGTGATCTTTGGGGACCGTGTACACAAGCATTTTTT
>CAJWZY010000235.1 GCA_913050545.1 uncultured bacterium
GAATCAGGTACGCGGCTCTGCCCCGCTGTCCCACCAGTCGGCGTTCTCGGAATCCAGCAGTCCGGCAGACTCATAAGCCTCGTAGCGGTTGAGAATGCGCCGAGCATAGGCGGCGTAGTAGCTCCTGGGGTAGAGACGCACCATGCGCCTCAGCAGCGGCAGGGCGTTCTTTACCGACATACGGCGCTCGACGCAGATATAGACCGCCCTGTACATCAGCCTGGCCTGCTCAGGCCCGGTATCGAGGCTGTCGGCGGCCTTTCGGTACTCAGAAATTGCCGAATCGAGCGCTCCGAGCCGCAGATAGGAATCGGCAAGCTGTTCGCGATGGCCGGCATCGAGAGGGTTCCGGGCAAGCGCCCCCAGGCACTCCTCCACAAACTTCCACTCCTGCACCCTGGAGCGCTCTTTTGCAGGCGCACTGCCAGCCGGCCCCCTGCTGAAAGAAGTGATCAGCCTGCCACCGTGAAAAAGCGCTATGTAGATCCAAACAGGGGCATGGCAGAAGGAAGCTGCCAGGAAAAGCAGCCCCTGGAAGCTCAGGTGAAACTCCGGGTAGTGCTCCATCGCCGAAACCACTACAGCCGGCATTGCTGAGACAAAGCTCAACAACAGGGCACCAACCTGTGCCCAGAAACTGCTGCGAAGAGTCTTCGAACAAAGGAAAGCCGAAGCCATGCAGAATCCTGCCGCAGCATATACGGAACATGCGATCACATAACCTGGGAAACCCATGCAGTTACTGTAACCTCTTTCATGCCAATAAGCTACAGCTACAGAGCCGGGTTCGAATCGGGCCGATTTGACGATTCGCCAATCCTGTCCTACTCTTTAGTGGCGTTCAGCAATGGTTGCCAGCAGTTCAAAGGGAGCAGCAACGCGTTCCATTGGCCAGGGCCAGCCGGAATTACGGCAAGGCAAGGCAGGCGCCATTCAATTCGCCCCCAACCCACGTTCCACGGGCTCATTCCGTTTGCAGGTTTGAGCCCTTTTTTTATGCCCTCATTCCGCCTGCAGGGTTCGGGCCCAGAGGATTCCTTCTCTCCCGGTGAGCTCCTCAGCCACCGCCGGAAGCTTTTTTTCTTCCGGATCATCGAGATTGATCACCGAGAGGGCCGTGCCCCCGCTCTGATCACGACCCAGCGACATCGAAGAAATATTCACCTCGTGAGAGGAAAGGACCTGGCCGATCGTACCGATCATTCCCGGCCTGTCCTCGTTGGCGGCAATCACCATCCAACCCTCGAGAACGGCATCGAAATGGTAATTGTCCAGGGAGACCAGCCGGATCCCCTTGCGGCCGCGAATAGAGCCCCCGAGGTTTCTCGCACCCGAGCTGTCGGTAAGCTCCACCCGGATCATGTTGGCGAAGTAGCGGCTCCGCCCCTCGCTGGACTCCTCGACAACGAGTCCCTGTTCCCTGGCAAGGGCCCTTGCGTTGACCTGGTTGACCGGCTGCGAACAGCGGTCACCCAGGAAGCCTGAGAGCACCTGGGCGGTAACGTAGTTCTGGCTCCGGGGCTCGTCGAACATATCGCCAAAGTACTGGACCAGGATACGCTCGGGGTTGCCCTCGAGAAACTGGGCCTGCAGGCGTCCCAGCCGGCGGCCGAGCTCACCATAGGGATCGAGCCGCTCGCGCATATCCGGCTCGAGAAAGACCGCGTTGACAGGGCTGTGAAGTTTCCCATTCTCCAGGTAATCGACCACGAGCTGGGCTGCTGAGCGGGCAACATTCACCTGCGCCTCGCGTGTGGAGGCTCCAAGGTGCGGCGTCACCACGACCGCCGGGTGATCAACGAGCGCACGATCAACGGGCGGCTCCTGTTCAAAAACATCGAGCGCGGCGCCTGCTACCTGGCCCGTCTCGATCGCCTCCAGCAGGGCTGCTTCATCTACGATTCCACCCCTTGCGCAATTGATCAACCTCAGACCTTTCCTGGCCTTCCCCAGCAGCTCGCTGCCGATCAAGGCACTGGTCCCCTCAGTCTTGGGTACATGAACGGTAAGGAAATCACACCGCGATGCCAGGTCGCCAAGATCGGTGACCAGCTCGATACCGAGCTCCTCCGCCATATGGGGGGCGAGAAACGGGTCGAAGGCAAGAATCTCCAGTCCAAGGCCGGCGGCCATATGGGCCACGTGGCGGCCGATCTTGCCGAATCCTATAACCCCGAGGGTTTTGCCCTGGAACTCCACCCCGACAAACCGGCCACGGTCCCACTCCCCCGCCTTCACCGAGCGATGGGCCTCGGGGATATTGCGCGAGAGCGCCAGCATCATGGCGATGGTGTGCTCCGCGGCTGACCGGGTGTTTCCCTCAGGAACATTCTGAACAACCACTCCCTTGCGGGTTGCCGCATCGAGGTCAATATTATCGACACCAACACCGGCGCGAACCACCAGCGACAGGCAAGAGGCCGCCTCCAGCAGCTCACTGTCCACCTTCGTGGCGCTGCGTACGATCAGCGCATCCGCCTTGGCCACCGCCTCCAGCTTTTCAGCAAGAGAAAGCCCCGGGCGGTTATCGACCTCCAGGTCGGGAAAACCCGCCAGGTATTCCAGCGCATCGTCACTGATCTTGTCGGCGATGAATAAAACCTTGCTCACGTCCGCTTCCTTTTTCTGCTGCTCAGCCGAAGACGCAGTTCGCCCCGGTGGTCAAATCTTCCCAAAGGCCATCGTCACATTATGACCACCGAATCCGAAGGAGTTGGTGATCAGGCATTCAACCGAAGCCTCCCTGGGTTCATTGGGGACGTAATCGAGATCACACTCCGGATCAGGTGTCTGGTAATTGATCGTCGGTGGAATCACCTGGTTTTTCAGGGCCAGGGCACAGGCGACGCTCTCCGCTGCTCCCGAGGCCCCCAGGAGATGGCCGATCTGCGACTTGGTGGAGCTGACCATGAGACGGTCGGCATGATCACCAAAGGTGGCCCGGATCGCGCGGGTTTCCATTACATCGTTGAGCGGGGTCGAGGTCCCATGGGCGTTAACGTACTGCACCTCATCGACATTTTTACCGGCTTCACTGAGTGCCATGCTGATCGCCCTCGAGGCATTGGTGCCCTCGGGAACAGGAGCCGAAATATGAAACCCGTCATCGGTCATCCCCAGGCCCAGCACTTCGCAATAGATATCGGCTCCGCGTGCAGTGGCATGCTCCAGGTCCTCGAGCACCAGGGCTCCAGCCCCTTCCCCCATCAGGAATCCATCCCTGTCCAGGGAGAAAGGCCGCGAGGCGCCCTCCGGATCATCGTTTCTTGTCGACAGGGCACGCAGGGAGCAGAAGCCACCCAGCCCCAGGGGCGTGATGGCCGCCTCGGAGCCGCCCGTAATCATGACATCCGACTCACCACACTTGATGCTCCTGAAGGCAAGACCGATGGCATGCTGCGCCGAAGCACAGGCCGAGGCCACAGCGAAGTTGACTCCCTGGATCCCGAAGCGAATAGCAATCTGCCCACTGGCGGCATTGACCATGAGCTTGGGAATGAAATAGGGGCTGATGCGTCGGGGGCCACGGTCCTGGTAGACCAGGTGGGTCGCCTCGATCTCGATCAGGCCACCGATGCCGGACGCCCAGACACAGCCGATCCGGGTGACATCCTCCTGGTCAAGATCGAGACCGCTGTCCGCTACGGACTCATCGGCACTGGCAAGGGCGAAGTGAGTGAAACGGTCAAGGGTGCGGGCATGTTTTGCGCCAAGGTACTCTGCTGCATCGAAATCCTTGACCTCGGCGCCGATGTGCACAGCGAACTCCTTGGTGTCGAAGGCCTCGAGGACATTCGCACCGCTCCGGCAATCCAGCAGACCCTGCCAATACTTCTCGACCCCTGTTCCAATCGGAGTCAGAGCTCCCAGCCCGGTAACAACAACACGACGGCTCATGGCTTTTTAATCATCTCTATTTGAAAATCAGCGTGGTTCCTGTTGAGGAAACGCAAGGGAACCCCCAGCGGGATTCCCCTGTACCCTCAACAGGGAACCGTAAACCCTGGCGATTCATATCTGCCAGCTGGCTGAAATCAGCCGTTACTCTCATCTCCTCCGCCATCCTCTACAGGTGCGGCGG
>CAJWZY010000236.1 GCA_913050545.1 uncultured bacterium
GGGGCGATTCCAGAGCGGCTCTTCTCAGCCAGCGCCTGGACCCGGCTGTTTTCCTCCAGGGGCTTGAGGACGTCGCCTTCCCTTATTCCGGGCAGCTCATCTTCATCCTGGTGGCAGAACATGAAGCGCGCGATCGGGTCTCCTTCAAGCCGTGGGGAGACCTTGAGGTCAGTGGCCAGCTTATAGGCCTTGAGGATGATCGTGCGCGCGTGTTCCTCACAGGCAGAGAGGTCTTCGTCGCTCGCGGTGGATGATTCCAGGAGCTGTTTTCCGTATTCCTTGAGGGGGTCGATGCTTCTCCACATCTCGATCTCTTCACGCTCCCGGTAGGCGCTGGCATCGCTTGGCGAGTGCCCGCTCTGGCGGTAGGCGATCACCTCGAGCAGCACCGGCCCGTCACCGCTTTTGATGACCTCCATCTTGCGCCGAAAGGCATCGATGACGGCCAGCGGGTTGTTGCCGTCGATGGTCTCGGCATGGAGATTGAACTTATTGACCCCGGCTCCAAGGCAGGCGAGACGTTCGAATCCCATTGTCTCACCCCGGGTCTGTCCTCCCATGCCGTAGAAATTATTCATGAAACTGAAAATCACCGGCAGGCCTCCCTGGTAGGGTTCCGACCAGAGATTCCAGAGCTGCCCCATGGTGGCAAAATTCATCGCTTCCCAGACCGGTCCGCAACCACTGGAGGCATCGCCGATATTAGCGATGGCAATTCCCTCCTGCTGCTGCAGGCGCATGAACATGGCTGAACCGACAGCGATGTCAGCGCTTCCTCCTACGATCGCGTTGTTGGGATAGGTGCCGAAGGGAAGGAAGAAGGCGTGCATGGAGCCGCCGAGTCCCCGGTTGAAGCCGGTGGCTCTTCCGAAGATCTCGGCAAGGAGTCCGAAGATAAGGAATTCCTCTGCCCGGTCGTCGCGATCCTCACTCGCCTCGCTCTTGAGGGCATTCCAGATCTCTCCATCGAGAGACCCTTCGATGATGGAGTCCAGCTCTTCGGCGGGAAGCTTGTGGATCGCGCTGAGCCCCTTGGCGAGAAACTCTCCATGGCTGCGATGGCTTCCGAAGATGTGGTCATTCGCACCGAGCAGGAAGGCCTGTCCCACAGCGGCTGCCTCCTGGCCGATCGAGAGATGGGCGGGGCCCTTGTGGTCGTATTCGAGTCCCTGGTAGCCGCCCATTTTCTTGACCTGGTCAAGCATCGTCTCGAATTCACGGATGATGGCCATGTCCCTGTAGATCAGGAGCGCCTCACCTGCGTTGAGGGCTCCGCCGGCAATCTCATCGGCGAGGGTTCCACTGTAGGTGTTTGCCGGTATCTCCCCGATCTGGGTCGCTCCAGGGCGACGCACTTCGTCGGGATTCACTATCAGGTGCTTGACCATCTTGAATTGTGTCTTTTTCTATTGGGCGCGAACGTAACCAAGTAGGTGAGTTTATTGCAGGGGCGTGAAAAAGACAAGCCCGCCGCTGGGGGAGGTTGTCAGGGTGCTGCCGGCCGCAGGGTCTGGGGTTGCACGCGTTCACCATTGGCGTACCTGAGCCGTCCGGGCGATCCTGGTACTTTCCCACCGTCCCCGGTTTTCTGCACGCCGAGGTTGAGGCTGACAGTCTCAATCCGATCGTAGCCGAGCTGCTTGAGCATTTCGGGGACTGATATTGACAGCGCGCTGCGTTCGGGCCACGCGATGAGGCCGGCCTCTTCCTTGAAGTGCTCGGTGGCCAGGGGGGTCGAGTTGATCCGGAGGTCGCCGCGTCCCTCTGCAAGTGGCCGGGGAAAGGAGATTCTCAGTTTCAACCCGGTGGAGTGATTTACGTACCGGGCCTCGACCTGCCCTTCTTTTTCGAGGAAATCACTGATGGGGGGGTAGACCGCCCGTACCAGGAAGGGGGTCTGGCCAAGCAGCAGAAGGATCGAGAAAGGAAAGGCGATCCAGGCCAGGAGGTTGATCTCCTCCCGGGGGAGGTCGCGTTGTTTATCGACCACCAGCCAGAGGAGGCTTGCCGCGGTCAACAGCGCCGCCGAGATTCCCAGGTCGATGAAGGAATCGGTGCCGACGAGTCCCGCGAACCAGAGAGTCAGCACCGTCAGCCCGGCAAGCCCAAGCGTACACGCGGCCATCAGGGGGACGAGGTTTCTCGGCAGGGTGCGTGGCCGGGGTCCAGGGGGGGGTGGGGAATCAGCTGGTGACTGGGTCATGCCCGCATTCTAACTTGGCGCAGGCCCGGTAGAAAGAACCCGTGTGGGCCGGCTGGCTAGTCGGAGACCCACTTCAGCTGCCAGCGTCCTTCCACTGCCTCATCTTCGAGGTGGCTTTTCGCCAGGAAGTTCTTCCCGTCGATCCGTTCTTCGCTGAGGACCTTGCCCACCAGGTAGAACTGGAAGCTGTCGTCCCGGCCCCTGATCACGATCTCATCCTTGCCAATAGGGATGTTTCCGTACATCGGGGGCAGGTTGGCCTGGCTCTTGGAGGAATTGCCACTGGCGGAGTAGCTTCGCATTCCCGTGATCTCGATGAACTCTTCTTCCTTCTCATCCGACCATTCAATGTTCAGGTTGACATGGTGGTAGGCGGATTGGTTGGACTCGAAGTATTTCTCCATGGATTCACCCGTTCGACTGTCGAGTGCTTCGAAAGAGAGTTTCCAGGTACCTTCACGCAGGGAGTTGCTGCTGCAACCGGATGCCAGCGCGCCGAGAACCAGGAGTGTTGCTGTTATTCGCATTTGTTTCATTTATTTCCTCCACAAGCTTATTTATCGGGAACCGCCTGTGTAAAACTGGAGTTTTCCTCCCCACTCCTCCCCGTTAATTAAGTTCCTTTAACAGGGTCATTTCGCAATAAATCAGGTATTACCGGAGTCTGGCCTGCTGAAAGCCCCCGGATGAGGGCAATTGAGGACAGAATTCCTGTTTCCGGCCTTCTTCGTTGATTTCTTGCACCGGTAGCGAGAGGGTGCGAAAATCCGCCCGCTGATCCAATGTTCCCACTAGTTTCAGAGTTATGACAGAACTAAAAAACCGTATGGAAGTAGCTCTCGCCGCGGCGCAAAAAGCCGGGGAGCTGACCCTTGAATATTTCCGCCAGGATGTAGAGGTGGAACTCAAGGCTGACTCCAGCCCGGTGACCATCGCTGATCGCAGCAGCGAGGCGCTGCTGATCGAGCTTCTTTCAGCTGAGTTTCCCGGCGATGCGTTTCTTGGCGAGGAATCAGGGGAGAGGCCGGGTGACTCGGGCTATCGCTGGGTCCTGGATCCGATCGATGGGACGAGGTCATTCGTCCAGGGAGTTCCGCTCTACGGAGTTCTGATCGGTCTGGAGGATGCCTCCGGCGAGGCTGTGCTCGGCGTCATCAACCTCCCGGCCCTTGGCGAGACCCTGGTGGCCGCGTCCGGAGAGGGTTGTTACCACAACGGGACAATTGCCAACGGCAGCAAGGTGAGCGTTTCGGAGGTGGCTGACCTGGAGAGTGCCTGTGTGGTCTATACCGGTGCAGAGACCTTCTGCATGTCCGGGACGCTGGGAGTGCATACCGCGCTGAGTGACCGTGTAAAGATTCTGCGCAGCTGGGGAGATTGTTACGGCCATTTCCTGGTGGCCATCGGCCAGGCGGAGGTCATGCTCGACCCGGTGCTGAGTCGCTGGGATATCGTGCCCATCAAGCCGATTGTCGAGGAGGCAGGGGGAGTCTTTACTGACTGGCAGGGCAATCCCGGTATCGATGGCAGCAGCGGCGTCAGCACCAACAGCGCCATCGCTGCTGAGATCCGTTCTGTTATTTCCGCTGTGGGGACGGACAGTGCTGGTCAGCCGAGTTGACCGTTCTGTTCTGCTGGAGCTGCGTCGTCCTCCTGTTCTGGGTCCTGCTCTTTCTTGATCCGAGGAGGGCCTGGCCTCGCAGCCTGGTGCTGCCTTCGGGATCTTCTCCTGCGGAGGCGCCGGCTGGACCAGCGGATCTCGCGGTTGTCATACCGGCCCGCAACGAGGAGGAGACCCTTGGCAGAACTCTTCCCTCCCTGCTGGAGCAAGCGGACGATTATGCAATGCTGGTGCTCGTTGATGACCGCTCTT
>CAJWZY010000237.1 GCA_913050545.1 uncultured bacterium
GTGCAGCGCCTGCTGCTGGAGGTGGTCCAGGAAGAAGAGTGCGAAGCCTTCGAGGTTGCCCTCGAGAGTATCCCCGAGGAAGTCATCAGTCTCGAAATCCGAGAGGCCAGCGCCGAGACGAAGCAGGATGAGGCTCCTGCCCTGAGCGCCCAGTTGGCCGCTCGGGAAACACCCCGGCCGCAACCCACTCTCGAGCGTCCCGCCATGGAAGCGCCCGCTATTGAGAGGCCGGAGACAGAGGTTCTGCCATTTTCAGAAACTGTCCTCCAGCGCGAAGCGATCCAGGCCGAAAGCAGCGAAACCCTTCCGGAAGACCTGGCCTTTCCCGAGCAGATGCAGGAAGCGCTCACGCCGGAAATCATCAAGCGCCAATTGGAGCGGCCAGAGGAGGTTGCCCAGGAGGAGCGGGAGCTGGTTTCTGATCTCCGGGTGAGGGAGGTTTCCCAGGCCCGGGTTGAGCTGCCGGAAATAGAGTTGCCTGAGAGAGAACCGGTCGAGGCTCCCCAGCTGAAGGAGCTGGAGCGAACGGATACCCAGGCTCCTGTCCTGCAGGCATCGAAACTGGAGACAGAGAATATCGAAGCTCCTGATGTTACCCCGAATGAGAAACAGGCGACGCAGTCAGAGATTGAGTTGGCGGCGAGGCAGTTGACTCCAGAGGAAAGAGCAAAGGCAGAGGACTCGAGGATCGAGGTCGCACGCGAGGTGAGCCGGTCGACTCCGCAGGAAAACAAACCTGTCGAGAGGGCAGAGGCGGCGGTTGAGCTGGCCAGGGCCGATCCTTCAGAGGCTCAGCCGGAGGCAACGCAGCGCAGGGAGCTTTCCCCTGTCGAGCAGGTTGATTCCCCGCCTGCACAGAAGCAGGCGCCAACTGTTGAGAATGCGCCGCAGCGTGCCGTGGTCACCAGCACGCAGCCCGCCGTTGAAGCGAAGACTCTTCAGCGGCCGGAGCCCGTTGCGGAGTCCGCCAGGGAGAACCTGGCCATTAAAAGTGCACAACCTGTTTCTCGACCCGCGGAGAGTGCAGAGGCTTCCATCGAGAGGCCCGAGGTCGAATTGAATGCTTCCCCCACTGCACCTCCAGTTGAGGGGGCCGAATCGGAACAACGTCCGGCGGTAGCTACAGTGGGTAAGGCAGTTGCCGCGGTCGACTCTCCGCAGGCAGATCCCGAGGCGCCGGGTGTTGCCAGTAAGGTGGCGGCTGAATCCGATGCGCCGGATGTCAGCAGGAAACAACTCGAGGCTCCTGCCGAGACCAACCCCGAAACAGGTACGCCGGCGCTCGAGGTTGCCAGGCAGGCAAGCCGGGCGGCCAGCGAGATTTCAAGGAAGGTTGCCAGGGAGGTTGTTGAGCTGGAGGTTCAGAAGGCGAAACCGGTCAGCGGGGCTGCCAGTTCTTCCACTGAGGCGAAATTGCCTGATGTAGGAAGGGCGGAGGCTCCCCGGACCGTTGAAAAGGAAGTTGTTGCGAAAGAGGCCCCTCAACGCAGTGAGAGCGCCGGGGCAGAACCGACGATTGCAAAACGGGCCAGCGTTCAAGCCGAGGCCGTTGAAGAGTCCGTGAGCAAGAAGGTACTTGCGCTGAAACAGGCTGGCCCGGCAAGTCGTTCACGAAAAGCCGCGGAACCTGTCAAGGCCGCCTCTGCAGTGGTGGAGGTCAGCAGGGGAGAATCTCCAGGCCCGGCAACACCGACCGGTGATGCACCCCGGCGCCTGCAGGTAGCAAGTGCAGGTAAGGCCGTTGCCGCTTCCAGTGCTGCTCCATCGATTCAGCAGCCTACTGTATCAAAGGCCGAGATCGCCACAGGTGCAGCCCCGGCGATCGCCAGGCGTACGACCGAGGCGCCGCAGCCCGAGGCTTCCGGAGAGTCCCAGTCCCGTGCGCTCAAGGTCGCTTCGGCGCGCCTGGCCCGGACGAAAGTCACCGAGGCGGTTGTCGGTAAGACTGCTGAGCAGGGCAAGGTTGCCCTGCAGCGGAGCGCTGCCGGAGCGGCGGCGGGGCTTGAAAAGACGGTTCGCTCTGCCGCTGTCTCGCGGGCGACGCAGGCGGTGGTGGCTGCCGCCTCGAAGGGAGAGGCTGCTCCGAAGGTCGCAGCCGGCGCGAAAACGGATGAGGCCTCCGCCCCGGTGGTAGAAGAACGGGCTGTTGCGAAGGCTGGTGGGCCCGCTCCAGCGAAAGCGCCGCTGAAACCGGCGAAACTGGATGGAGGCTCCCGGCTTACGGCCAGGAAAGCCAGGACCACGAAGCCGAAATTGTCATCGGTGGGACGTCTTTCGGGAATCTCCCGCTTGCGCCGTCCGCGCTCGACTTTCCAGGGTGGCCCGGGGAAATCTTCCGCCAAGCAGACCGTTGCCCGGCCTCAGCGCGTAGGGGGGATTTCCTCGGAGGGAACAGAGCTTGAAAGTATCGCCAGGGTTTCGAAATCGACCGGTGACAGCGCCTACCTGCCGAAGATCTACCAGCTGAGGGGGGCGGAGCGCCGCGAAGGAGCGCTGATGAAGGGCGGGGGTAGCTCTCGCACTGAGGCGGCTGTGGTTGCCGGCCTGCGCTGGCTGGCCCAGCACCAGAGTCCTGATGGAAAGTGGACTCTTGATCACTATACCGACCACATCATTTCACCGAACCCGCGGGATTTGCAGGGTCTTGAGTGGAACGGAAGGCGCGGCAAGAAATACTCAAAAGGAGGCGGCTACAACTACAAGGGCAGCAGCTCGGGTACGGTGGGCACAGCGATGGCGCTGCTGGCCTTCTTCGGGCACGGGGACTCCCATCTCAAAGCGGGACCCTATCGCAGGGCGATTGACAAGGGCCTGAAATGGCTGGTGAAGGCCCAGAAGAAAGATGGCGATCTGCGCGGCGGCGGCAACCTCTATATGCACGGCATCGCGGCTTTCGCACTGACCGAGGCCTATGCCTTCACCCGGGATCCCGCCCTCAAGGGGCCGGCTCAGCTCGCAATTGATTTCACGGTCAAGGCCCAGGTGCCTTCCAAGGGTGGCTGGCGCTACGTCCCCTACCCCCAATCCCAGGATGTCGACACCAGCGTCTTTGGCTGGATGATGATGGCGCTTAAGAGCGGCAAGCTCGGTGGCCTTAAGGTCGATAAGGCTTGCCTGTCGAGGGCGGCGATGTATCTCGAAAACGCACGGATGAAGGGGAAGAAGTTTGGTGAATATGCCTACCAGCCCGGCGGCAGCAGAACGACCCACGCCATGACCGCCCAGGGTTTCTTCTGCCAGAAGATGCTCTCCGATACGCTCGATCTCAAGAAGGGCAGGAAGGCCGGTGAGATCAGGAAATTCGATGATGCCAGCATGAAGTACTTCATGGCGAACCTGCCCGTAGCCAAGGATATGAACGGGGTTAATTTCTACTACTGGTACTACGCCACCCACGCCCTTTTCCAGCAGGGCGGCCAGCCCTGGCGGATCTGGAATGAGCGCCTGACAGATGTACTGCTTGAGCACCAGGTTGGCAGGGAGCATGGAACCGCCTACGGAAGCTGGGATCCACGGGGCCATCGCGCAGCGCAGGCCGGGAGGCTCTATTCCACAGTGCTCAGTATTCTTTGCCTCGAGGTCTATTACCGATACGCCCCCCTGTCGGATGATTAAGAGCTACCGCCGCCCGCCAAGGAGATCTCGGATCATGAACGGAATTATTCGCACCTGTGGTTTTATCTTCTGCCTGCTGGCAGCCGGGTTCCTGGTGGCCGATGACTGGCCCCAGTGGAGGGGGGTCGAGCGCGATGGAGTCTGGAGAGAGACAGGCATCGTAAAGGAATTGCCGAAGAAGCTTTCCTTTCTCTGGAGAGCTCCTGTGGGGATGGGTTACGCCGGACCGGCTGTTGCCGCGGGAAGGGTCTACCTGATGGACAGGGTTCTGGGGGATGGAGAGGCAAATCCCGACAATCCCTTCGACAAGAAGCGTGTCAACGGCAGCGAGAGAATACTCTGTTTTGATGCGGGGAGTGGAAAGGTTCTCTGGAAACACAGCTATCCCTCAAATTACACGATCAGCTACCCCTATGGTCCCAGGACGACCCCCACTGTCTCCGGCGGCAAG
>CAJWZY010000238.1 GCA_913050545.1 uncultured bacterium
AACAACTCCCCAAGCTCGTCGAAGAGCAGGTCAAGGCCATCTCTAACCTTAAAATCGACTCTGTAACCGTATGGGACGGAGGCTCAAATGGAGGCAAAACCCAGACTGCCGATTTCCTTTCCGGGCTTGTCGGCTCGCTTCCCCCGCTCCATGCCATCACAAAGAATGTAGGCCTTGAGCTTCCTGAGTATCTTGGGAAGATGACCGGCGGCGGCCCCTCCTCCTCTGGCGGCGGCGGATCCAGCCCCGGTGGCGCCAGCGGTGGAGGATCAGGAAGCGGTGGAGATGATAACAGTGACAGCGGAGGCGGAGAGAGCGGCGGAGACGATGACACCTCGGGGCCAAGAGCTGAAGCCGAATCTGAAATAAGCAGCTTCCCTGATACACGAGATGCTCCTGGCTCTACAGAGACCCCCGAAGCGGAAGAGGCCGCAGGAGACCCTGTCTCCTCCTGGCTCTCTGACAATCTCAAGAAGATCTCTTCCTTCGACCTTAATGAAGATGGAAAGATCGACGCTGAGGAGTTGTCAGCCGCCACCTGGATGGCCCGCAGCTGGGCTGAAAAGTCGACAGACCCCGACACCAAGTGGTTCTACTACAAGAAGAAGCAGTCCATCGGCCCGGTCAGCTGGGCGCAGGTCAACGTAGCCCTGGCCGACAACCCCAAGGCTTATATCAACCTGGTTGGAGCTGATTTCTGGCTGCCCTACGAGGCAATCAGGCTTGCCGTCGACAATCCCAACATCGAGGGGGAAGGTGTGGCAGCCTGATAATTCCACCCCGGGTGGACCGCATACCCTGGGCGGGAATGAGAAGTCCCTGTTGACGGCCCCGTAGTCCGGAAGCTCCCGGCACACGAAAGGTCAGCCGCATGCTCCGGCTGCCTCGCAATCTTCTTCCGCCACATCCGCTGAAATTCCACATTCCGGGAAGGGGTTCCGGGGTGGCGATCCCCCGGCAAAAAGATACAGAAAGACGAAGACCGCGTCAGATATGTCCAGGGCGCCATCTCCATTGGAATCCGCGGCCGCCATGCAACCCGGCGCTCTCTCGCTTCTGAAAAGAAAGCTGAGAGTGAAAACCCCATCCGAAAGATCCACGCCGCCGCTGGAATTGGAGTCGCCGCGAACATACGGATTTGGCTTGGGGGGAGGAGGATCATCTTCTTCTCCGGGATGGGTGACCCGGGATTCGTCTCCAGGCTGCGGATCATCCTCCGCCCAGAGGCCCCGGGGGTCGAGCAACTCCTCGCCGTTGGTACGCCCATCTCCATCGGAGTCAAGCGCGGCCAGTTCAGCTACCCAGAATTCCGAACAGTTACCCCGGTTGAGTGCATCCTCGACATCCCGGCCGAACGAATTCCGTCTCCCGCCGCCGCGGGGATTTACGTGGCAGTTTGAACATCTGTTCACCTCGCCATTGGGGATCAGGTCCACCCTGCAACTGCGAGCCTCGGCAGACCCGGTGCAATAAACAAATACCAGGAAAAGGAATGCCAGTCCCTGCAAGAGGCGGCTCCATTGAAACCCCAGAACCATTTGATATTTTTTCATTCGATTTCCAGCCCGGTGAGAACTTTCTAAACCTGGATATTCCGTAAACTCTTTGACCCGCAGTCGATGGTAAATTCTGATCGGTCGAAATGCAATCCTTCTCCGCCGGTAGTCTGCAGCCGGCACTCAACACCAGGGACAGAAGCATTATTCGTTCCCAGCCAGAAAACCCTTCGGGCAGCCCCCCTCGCTGAGATAAAGTGAAAAAGGGCAGAGGCGTTCCCGAGAAGCTCTTATTGAGATCTACATGGCCTGCCGATTCGAGAATGTAATCGACTTACTGGCCACCTTTCCATTTCCGAGGACTATCGAGACAGATGTCCTCTTCGAGCCCACCTGATGGTTTCACTGACCAGGAACGAGATTGAACTCTACTCAAGGGAGGGCTTCCTTATACCCCGGTACCGCCTGGAGGAACAAAGAGTTGCCGAGCTCAGAGATGCGCTCGACAGGGTCATCAAGGCCAATCCCGGCGTCCGACCCGAACAGCTCGTCAGCGCACACATCAAGACCCCGGCCAGCGAAGGAGTAACCGGCGATGACGTCTTCATGGACCTCGCGCGTGAGGAAGGACTCATCGAAATCGTCAGCCAACTGATCGGGCCGGATGTGATCCTCTGGGGGTGCCAGGTGTTCTGCAAGCCCGGCGGAGACGGCATGGAGGTCCCCTGGCACCAGGACGGACACTACTGGCCTATTCGCCCACTTGCAACCTGCACTGCCTGGATCGCCATCGATGACAGCATGGTCGACAATGGCTGCCTGCGGGTCATTCCCCGCTCTCATCACCAACGGGAATTATTCGAACACTGTAAGGAAGATCGTACAGATATCGTCCTCAATCAGCGCGTCGCGGATGGGCAATTTGATCCCGCCGCAGCGGTGGATGTCGAGCTCCAGGCCGGCCAGGTGTCACTGCACGATGCCTACCTGGTGCATGGCTCGAATCCCAACCAATCCACCCGCCGGCGGGCCGGCATCGCCATTCGCTATATGCCCGGCTCGTCCCACTTCAAACGGGAGCTGCTCACTCCAAGCGCAGACGTCAGCTACACCATCGATTTCTCTGAGCGCCCCCTCTGGCTCCTTCGTGGAAAAGACCGCACCGGCCGAAATGACTTCTCAGTCGGCCACTGACTCTCCAGCCCGGGTGGGCTCGACAAACGCAGCTCAGGGGGCCTGGCAGCCCTTTACATAGACTGTGTGGGGATAGAAGGGGGATTGCCCGCCAAGGTACAGCCATTCCATCAACCCCAGCAGATCTGTAACGTTGACCTGGCCGTTTGCATCGTAGTCCATCGCCGGCGGGCAGCTCGCAGGCGTACCACCAAGATACAGCCAGTCTATCATCCCCTGGACATCGGTTATGTTAACCCGGCCGTTACCATCGAAGTCCATGCTCACAAAAGCAACCCGGCCTTCGGTGACTTGTTTTTTACCCGCATCATCCGGCGCCTCTATTACCTGCGCGCCGCCCCCCTTCTTGGCTTGAACGGTTTCGCATGTACAGATCGCCCCAAGGATGATCGCCGAAATTACCAGCTTCACCTTCATTTCACTCATTCTCCTTCTGGGCATCGTTGAACAGACCTAAACATCACCCATGGCAGGCATCCGCCGGTTCGCAGTCAGCGTAAACCTGGCAACCGGCGCCCATGGCCGGAACCGAATTGGTATGCATGAACAGATACCTCAACCCGGAAACGGCATCGATGATGTTAATGCGGCCATTCAAGTTGTAATCCATTGCATCACTGCAATCCGGAGCCGCCCCACCGCGGTACATCCAGTACAGGAGGCCCGTGATATCGCCGATATCGAATTGCCCCGAAGAGTCAAAATCCATCGACATGGAATAATTTTCGGTGGAACTCGAACCAGCATCCACGTCACCGAGATCCTCGGCAATGTTGGGCTGAACAGCCTGGAAAAATGCAAACAGGACGATTGTGGCCGCGAACGTTTTTACTTTCATGGTTTTCATTCCTCTCCAGAACCTGGTTGACCCGATTGACCTCCATATCCGTTGGCGCCCTTCCCCGGAGGGCTCCCCTTTCAATATCCATAGTGGCAAGGAGGGTGCCGAACCGGGTTATTCGTCCTGTTTTATTCGCAGGTCTTGTCATAACAACAGATTGTGAAATCCCCCGCCCTCGAGCTCGAATACGCCAGTTGCCAATAATTGTCGCCCACTTGCGCCAAATACCGGCGCATCGACATCTTTTCTCCTGAGCCCTTTTGCAGGGACGATTTCCACGCGGAGCGGGAATCCAGGCAAAAAAAAGGGGCCGGGACTTTTTCAAGTCCCGGCCCGATCAGCTGTGGCGAGTCCGCCCAGCAGCAGCTTTAAACGACTTATTGGCAGGCAGCGGACGCATCGCAGCCGGGGGAAACCTGGCAACCGACTCCTCGAGCGGGAAGTCTGTGCGTATAAGTGAACAGATACCTCAAACCCGAAACGACGTCGATGACGTTGATCCGGCCATTCTGATTATAGTCCATG
>CAJWZY010000239.1 GCA_913050545.1 uncultured bacterium
TCTCCATGATATCGAGCCACTCCTTTGAGTTGACCTTCGAGCGGCGCTTGGAGCGCACCTCGTCAACGAGGATCTCTCCTCCACCCCCGGGCATGGAGTCCATCCCGGAATCCTTGAGAGCGGACAGGATCTCGCGGACGCTGAGGCCGCTCACCTCCTCGAGACCGAGAATCTCTGTAGGGGAGAGGCAATGCAGGTGAATGCCGTAACGGCTCTTGAGCTCGCTGAAAAGGCCCGTATACCAGTCGAGCTGCAGATCCGGGTGGAGACCTCCCTGGAAAAGAATCCCGCTGCCGCCGAGCTCGAGAGTTTCCTCGACCTTCCTGAAGATCTCTTCATGGGTCAGGACATAGCCGCCCTCCTGGCCGGGAGAGACATAGAAGGCGCAGAAATTGCAGACCGAGGTGCAGATATTGGTGTAGCTGATATTGCGGTCAATAATGTAGGTGGCGACATCATCCGGATGGAGCTCACTGCGACGCCGGTCAGCCAGGGCGAACAGATCTTCGTCTGGCACCCCAAGCTCCGGCAGGCCATCATCCTGCGCCGGCAGAAGCTGGCTCCACTCCTCTAGCGAGAGCCTGCGCTCGCCGATCTCTTTGCGGAGCTTCTCGACCATGGCTCCGTCTCTTTCCTGTTTTCCGGCAGCCTGCATGACGCGTTTCCTTATTTGCACTCAACCCGATTATCTTATCCATTGCCGCGCAGGGTGACAAGGAACGGCGGGCCGGCCCTCCATCATGGATGGGAAAAAGAAAAGAGGTCCGGAAACCGATTCGGTATCCGGACCTCTTCCAAGCACCAGCTCAGCCAGGCAGCTACTTTCGTGCCTTGTTGAAATTGGTGTAGCCGTGAGACCTCTTCTTGAGGATCTTGACCGAATCGAGGGTATCTCCCTTGGCGAGCTTGTCGAGAACATCCATGCCCTTGGTGATCTTCCCGAGGACCGAGAACTGCTCGTTCACATCATAGAAAGGAATATCCTGGATACAGATGAAAAACTGGCTGCCTGCGGTGTGGGGAATATACGTATCTGTTTCAGGATCGTACTCCTTCAACATCACAAGCGAACCTCGCTCACACTTCAGGTCATTCGGCTCCTCATCCATGATCTTGTAGGCGGGGCCCCCATCTGCATCGTTGGTCGGGCTCCCTGTTACGAGGAAGAGTGTCTTGCCATCCTGTTCATGGGATTCATAGAAGGTCATCTTTCCATCACCCGGCCCATCGGCGAAGAAGCCCTTCTCCGCCAGGGTGATAAAGGAACCCACGGCATTGACGGACTTGCTCTCGAACAGGGTCACGTTCAGGGCACCCTTGGAGGTCGTGATCAGCACCTCGGGTTCACCAGTGGTGATCCCGTCGGGAGTTGCCGGTGCAACAGGTGCCGGAGCCAGTGTCACATCAGGTGATTCGCCGTTGTACTCAGCCTCGGTGAGAATAACGATGCTGGCGATGCCCGTTTGCGCGGAGAGCTTCCCGATGCGATCGAGCCCCTCAACAACCTTACCGATCGGAACATGCTCAGAATCCCATTCAGGGTGATCCTTTAGCGAAACGAAAAAGATGCTGCCGACCTCGCCGCCATTGGCCTTGCCGACCCGGGGAGACACCCTGGTAACGAAAGAAACTGTTCCAGCAGTGTGCTTTGCCTCGTCATCGTTCTTCAGGCCTGCGCGGGTCTGGGGAGGCACGCCCATTCCGTTGAGGTTCGGGCAGCCACCGAGAGCGTAATTGCCCTCCTGGACATCGTAGAAATTCAGGCGGTCGTAGAAGCCCTCGTTCGCCAGGTCGACGAATTGCTGCAGCGCCACCAGGTTCCCTCCAGCCGGCTTGCTTGCGGAGAGCTCGAATACGACCGGGTCCCCACCGGTGTTGAAGTTAACCCGGGCGTAGTACTTGGTGCCGGCCACCGGTGAATCAAAAACGGAAAATTCAAAGCTGTTGCGGCCAAAGTTGGCGCGATTTCTCGAGCGGTCCTGGAAGACCTTGCGAGTCCGCAGGTACTGCCGCGACAGGATTTCAGCCCTCAGGGCGCTGAAATTCGGGAGGTTCTTCACATCCGGAAAGCGCGACTCGATGTTGCGGGCAAAGGTCACACCCGACCAGTTGACGCTGTAGCGTCCCGAAGGCGTGAGGGTGGGAAAGTAATCATTGAGACTGACGACCAGCCCGGTAATTTCCCAGCTCTTGAGATTCACGAAATAATTGGCCGGCTTGCCCACCTTGACGAAATCTCCCTGCATCTGCTTGTTGTCACTCAGGCGGACAACATCGAAGCCAAGCGGCAGGAGCTCCGGGGAGGGAACCTTCGCGTCTGCCCGGCCCCCATTCCTCAGGGTAAGATTCAACTCGACGGCAGCTTCTTTGCGGAAATTGAGCTGGGCTCCACGCGAACTGAACCCGGAGAGTATGCTCTCCAGCGTCAGGGTAACCGATCTCTTGGGCGAGAGGATACTGCGCCTGACCGGTACCCTCACCACGGGAGCAGGCTTCACAGCAGCAGGCTTGGCTGGAGCCGTCTTCGCAGGCTCTGTCTTCGCAGGAGTGGTTGCGGGCTTGGCCGGAGCCTGGCCGGCAGTCGCCTCGCCTGCCTTTTTCTTGGCCGTGGCTGCCTGCTGGGCGGCAAGCTGGGCCGCTTTCTCAACCGAGCTCTGGGCCGGCGTTGCCGGTTTTGCAACCGCTGCGGGCGCGGCATTCTTGACCTTGATCACGTGGATCAGGTGCCAGCCAAAATTGCTGATCACCGGATCAGATATTCCACCCTCTTTCAGACTGAAAGTTGCCGCGCTGAAACGGGGATCGTACCCGCTGTTCTTGCGGATGAATCCGAGATCTCCTCCCAGGCGCTTGGTGGTCGGGTCCTTGGAGTACTTGTAGCATGCGGCCTTGAATGCCTTGGCATCTCCACCGCCTGCGATCACCTCTTTACGGATCTCATCAGCCTTGGCCTTTGACTCGACCAGGATATGAGATACCCGGCGCTCTTCCTGGGCAGAAAGAGAGGAAGCTGCCGCCAAAAAACTGACTGCGAAAAGACTGAGCAGAAGAAAGCTGCCCGAGAAAAAATTAGTGGTCTTCATGATTACCTGTTTCCTTTGATCGAGCGAACCCGCGAAATCGCCCAGACGATGTACCTTAAACCCGGCGGGTATTTTTAACTAAACAGCCTGCTGCGTTCTCTCAGCAGCAGCTATAACTCTAAAGCGTATTTCCGTACGAACTTAAAACTAACGAATCGAAGATTATAACAAGTTTGGCGGGAGTTTCCATAGTCGGTACTCCACAACACCTAAGTCCCTCAAACTATTGAACAATCGTATTATTTTTTCGGCCCTTGAGCCCCTTTCAGGCCCCCATAGACAACGCAAGATCTACCATCAAGCGCACTCCAGCACCAGTAGCTCCCCTCGGGTTATAACCGGAAGGAGCCTGCCTCCAGGCTGTACCGGCGATATCGAGATGGGCCCAGGGAACTCCTTTAATGAAATGCCCGAGGAACGCACCCGCTGTCGAAGCGCCCGCATCCCTGCCACTGGAATTCCTCACATCGGCCACTTTGCTCTCAACCATCCTGTAATACTCATCAAAGAGAGGAAGCTCCCAGATCCTTTCGCCGCAGCCAGCTGAGACTTTCAGGAGCTGGCGCGCAAGCGCCTTGTCGTTGCTCATCAGGCCACTGGCATGGGAACCCAGGGCGATCACACAAGCCCCCGTAAGGGTCGCCATGTCAACGACCGCATCGGGCTTGAAGCGCCGGCTGTAATGCAGCGCATCGGCCAGCAGAAGCCGGCCCTCTGCATCGGTATTGATGACCTCGATGGTCTTGCCACTTGCCGAGCGCAGTACATCACCGGGACGGTAGGCCGAGCCACCGAGAAGATTCTCCGCCGAAGGTATGATGGCAACCACCTTGATCTTCGGCTTGAGACGCGCCAGCGCATTCATGGCCCCGATCGCAGCAGCGCCCCCGGCCATGTCAAATTTCATATCCTGCATGCCGCCTGCAGGCTTGATGGAGAAGGCACTGTCGGGGAGAAGAGAACGTAATGTG
>CAJWZY010000240.1 GCA_913050545.1 uncultured bacterium
AACCACCGCCAGCAGTATTGCCATTCTCTTCAGACATTCAAAATCTCCCGCTTATTTGCACCTAGGGCGCTACATAATACGAATCTTCAACTAGTGCTGCCACTGTGAAATGCATCGGCCCTGCCTGGAACAAAATTGCAATCTAGCGAAAGCGCCCGGGGTGCAGGGTTGCAGACGGTGGCCGCATTGCTACAATGTCGCGAGTCAAAAGGCCGCGGTTATTCTGAAAATCACAGGGCCGGGTAAACGATATCAGCAGGTTAGCCCAACGGAGGGTTCATGGTTTCGACCAAAGAGCGTTTCTGGATTACATTAATGCTGAGGATCGCCTTCGGCTTCCTCTTCCTATTCGTTGCTCTCGGGCAATTCGATGCCGGCGGACCGCTTGATTCGGGTCCCGCCTGGTTTGCGGAAAAGGTAGCAGGAACCTATAAGGGCACCTGGCTGGCAGGAGCCTTTCAGAGTTTCGGATTCACCAACGGCACCGAGCCCATGCAGTTTTTCCTCGGCTGTGTCCCGTTCATCTTCGCTGCCCTGTCGATCCCCATCCTGACAGGACTCTTTCTTCGACAGGCTCTTCGACTTGGAGCCGTGTTGCTGATCCTGCTGGGACTCGGAAAGTACATCACCTCCGGAACCGATATTGTCCCAACTGCGATGAACTTCCTGCTCGCCTTCCTGATCTGCTTCGGCCTTTATTTCCTGGGACAGGAAGACCAGGCAGACAGCGAGTGACCAGGTCCCGGATGAACCGGCTGCCAATCACGGCTTAGCGGGTCGTCAGATGAACAAGAACTCCCCTGCTAGCGGAGACTGGAAATCCCCCGGTGGCGAGCCCGTCAAGGGACCTCTCATCGAGTCTTATTCCCGGCCCGGAGCGGAATTTTCGCGCTACGAGGCCTGGCTCCTGGGCACCCTCAACGTCCTTCTCATCAACGAAGCTGAGGAGGCTGCCCAGGATGCCTTTGACTGCCTCAACTCGATTGAGCAGCGCCTCTCGAAGTTTCTCCCCGAAAGTGATGTCTCCCTGCTCAACGCCCTGGCTGCCAGCCGCCCGGTCACTGTAGGCGAAGAGCTCCTCTATCTCATCGAGAGCTCCCGGCAGGCCTGGGAAATCACCGGTGGAGCCTTCGACCCGAGCATCGGCTCCCTGATGCAGGCCTGGGGACTCGTTGATATGGAGGCGCAATCCCCCGATGAGCTCGAGCTCGCGAGAATGCTCGAGTGCCGCGGCATGGATCTCGTCGAGATATCCCCCGACACGCGGGAGGTCCGTTTCCTGCGCCCGGGGGTGAACATCGATCTCGGCGCGATCGGAAAAGGTTACGCGGCCGACCGGGTAGCAGCCCTCCTGCAGGAAAAAGGCGTCGAGAAGGGAGCCGTGCTCTCGGGGCGCTCAACCGTGCTGACCTGGGGGCTGCCCCAGGATGAAACGGGGTGGCAGGTAGAGATCTGCCATCCTCGAGATGAAGACGAAACCCTCTGCCGGCTCGAGATGCAACCGGGAGCGCTGAGCTCTTCAAGTGCGGCGGAGCGCTCCCTGCGCTCAGGGGGCAAGACCTACGGGCATATCCTGGACCCCCGCAGCGGCCGGCCCACTGAAACCATTGAAGGCGCCACGATCTGGACCCGGCAGGCCCTGCTGGGAGATGTTCTCTCGACGGCCCTGTTCATCCTTGGAAGGGATGCTCTTGGAGAAGGCGGCTGTATCGAGGAGCTGGTCCGAGCCTGGACTCCAGCTGGCGAAGAACCCCGCGCCTCGATCCTGCTGGCGGAGAAAGACCCCGGCAGCTGGGGTGGCGTCGGCTGGGAGACCTTCCACATCGGCGAACCCGGATTCACGGCCAGGGACTGAAGCCGCAATGTTTTCGGCCCTCTCCAATTAGGTCGTTTTCTTTTTGTTGCCCCCCTGCCTTTTCGATAGAATCCTCGTTTCCCAATTGTTGCTGCTGACGTTTTTATCCAGCCGGGTCTGAATTACCATCTGTGGCTGGCAAAGACCGGGAGGCTTTTCCTCCTGCCAGGGCAACTTCGGTACAAGGGAAAAAGGCCGCGGGGCGTGGGTATCGCCCGGGCGTCAATAAGGAACTGCTGAACCCGGAAAGACGGGCCGGAGACTGAAATGGTCTGGAGTCACGACGACTTCATCCGAGAGCTGAGCCGACAACTCGTCGAGCTTGAGACCCTGCGCCGGAAGCTGGAGGAGCCCGGCGATGTCGGGGAGGTCATCGAGCGAATCGAGGAATCCAACCGCCATCTCCTGCGGAAGATGCACGAGTTCTTCAAATGCCACATCGAGGTGAAGATCTGTAGCGAGTTTGCAGGGGATGCAGGTGAGGGGCTCCTTGAAGACACCCCGCCGGAATACCTGATGGCCTGCCTGCAGGCCATGCTGCAGCAACCGGGAGTCCTCAAGCACCTCACCAGTTTCAGCATCGAGCCCAATGTCGAACAGGTCACCGACTGGAAATCTCTCACCATGGCAGAGGGCCTGGTCAACCTCGAGGAAAACGACTCGCTGCTGCAAGCCAAGTGCGGAATCTGCGGCAAGCTGATGGTCTCGAGCGTCCTGGCCGGCGAGCCCATCGTGAAGGTCGGAGATGACTGGCACCATAAGCACTGCCTGCAGGGTGCTGAAGACAACCCCGAGGCGCTCTGGCAACCGAGCGCTCTTAATTGAGGCTCGAGCTCGGTGAGATCTGCTCCTGCGATCCGGCGGGCTTTCACGATGCCGATTCCAGCCGGCAGATCGGCCTCTCCCGCGAGGGCCGGCCACTCCATGCAGCAACACTTGGCAGCGGACCACTGAAGATCTCCCTGCTCGCGGGCGCCCACGCCGACGAACCGGTCGGGCCGCGCACGCTGGAGCGCCTGGGGAGGTGGCTGGCCACGGCACCTGCAGCCGCAGCCCTCCTTGAGAAAGCGACCTTCAGCATCTGCGCTGACATCAACCCCGATGGAAGAGAACGCAACTCGGCCTGGGCTGGCACCCGCCACTGGAGCCTTCGAGAGTACCTCCGCAACCGGGTTCGAGAGCTGCCCGGTGACGACGTCGAGTTCGGCTTCCCGGCAGAGGGCGGACGCCCCGCCCGGCCGGAGAACATCGCGGTAGCAGATTTCCTGCGGGAAGCTGGCCCCTTCGACTTCCACGCATCTCTGCACGGCATGGCGATTGCCGAGGGAGCCTGGTACCTGGTTAACCGCAAGGAACCCGGAGACACAGCCTCCCTGCGCGAGAGCCTTGGCGCCTTCACGGATTCCTGCGGCCTCGGATTCCACGACTGGGACCGCAAAGGCGAAAAGGGGTTCTTCCGGATCGCGCCGGGCTTCTGCACAACGCCGACCTCCACCGCCATGAAGGCGCACTTCGAGAACCTCCAGGAGCCACGGGAGGCTGAAAAGTTCCTGCCTTCCTCGATGGAATATGTCACCTCCCTCGGCGGAGCCCCGCTGTGCATGGTCAGCGAGATCCCGCTCTTCCTTGTCACCGCCACTGCCGGGGACTCCCCGACGCCCGGGGCCAATTTCATAGAGGTCCTTGAGCGCCTGCCGGGCGCCATCGCCGGCTTTGAATCGGGGCGCAAAGACGAGCTCGAAGCCCTTGAAAAAGCCTTCTCCCTGGAACCGGTTTCCAGGCAGCTGGCAATGAAGCTCCAGCTGGGAATGATCCTGCTGGCAAGCGGCCTGCTCGAGCTTGAAGAGCTTGCCTGAGAGCAGGGGACGGGGTTTCCCCCTACCGCTCCCACGGCCTCCAACCTATCATGTCCGCATGAGCAAGATTGCCGGCACTGTCGCTATCGTTGCTTCCACGCTGCTCACCTGGGGCTGCGACCGGGGAGGCGCCTATCCCAACAGGCCCGTAACGATCATCTGTCCCTGGTCGGCAGGAGGAGGAACAGATGGCCTGTCACGCCAGATGGCGGTCTTCCTGGAGCAGAAGCTCGGCGCTCCCTTCAACGTGATCAACGAAACCGGCGGCGAGGGAGTCACCGGCCACTCAACCGGTGCCCTCGCCACCCCTGATGGTTATACGCTCACGATGATGACCGCGGA
>CAJWZY010000241.1 GCA_913050545.1 uncultured bacterium
GCTTCCGAAGTAGCGTTGAAGCGAATAATGCCTGACTGGTCGACAAAGAAGTGCCGATCGCCATCATTGCCCTCGCTCACGGGGCTGGCACCACAGGTCCAGGTGCCATTGGACATGCGGTACTCGAAGGTGTAACCAGATTTCTGGCCTGCACCAAGGACACTGTCAATATAGCCCTCATCATTGAGATCCGACAGATCGTTGGAATAGTTCTGGAAACGGGTGCGATACTGCTCGTTCACCGTCGTCAGCGTTCTCAGCGAGCTGATAGCGGACGCTTCGTTGCCGGCCTTACGAGCATTCAACAGACTGGGAATCGCGATCGCGGCGATAATTGCAATAATCGCCACAACAATCATCAGCTCGATAAGGGTGAACCCTTCTTCTCTGCGCATGTTCTTCATTTTCTTCCTTCTCCTCTAAAGACTCTAATTAACCCGTCGAATCTACAGTGTCGACGAACTTCAAAATGAAACTGTTTCGCCCTGCCCCAGGGCGCCGCCAGACCATCTGGCTCCTGCTTTCCACAGAGGCAAGGAGGGTGCCGAACCTGCAGAGAATCTTGAAGTTGTTCACAAGTGTCGAAACCACAACCGAATAGGGTGACGAATCCTGGTTCTGCAGAGGGAACCTGCCGCCAATTTTTGTCACTCCCAACCGCCAAATAACGACGCAATCGCCACTCTGTGACAAAATAGAAACCCCCGGGGGATCCGTTGACCCCCGCAGAACACTTCCCTACACTCGAAAGCCTCAGTCCTGCAGCAGGAAACAGGCTCCCGCTCAGGCGCCAACCTGGAAATCAAACGAGAGCGGCCTTGGTGGTAGCTAATAAAAAAATCTGGCGGATGAAGGAGATTGACGAGAGCCTGCGCAACCAGGTCGCGGGCGAAGCCTCCTGCTCCCACCAGGTTTCCGCTCTTCTGCTCAGCAGGGGAATCAAGGACAGCGAACAAGCCCGGCAGTTCCTCAATCCCCGGCTCATGCAACTTCTCGACCCGGAGATGCTCCCGGATATCAACAAGGCAGCGGAGAGAATCAACAAGGCGATCGGCAGCGATGAGAAGATCTGTATTTTCGGTGATTACGATGTCGACGGGATCTCCTCAACCTGCCTGCTGCTCAACTTCTTCAAGCTGGTGGAAAAAGAGGTGGCCTATCGCCTGCCCAACCGCTTCAAGGGAGGCTATGGCCTGAACCTGGACATGATCAGGGAGTTCGCTGGAGATGGCATCACCCTCCTGATCACTGTCGACAACGGGTCTTCCTCAAAAGAAGAAATCGACCTTGCAGCAGAGCTGGGAATGGACGTGGTCGTCTGCGACCACCATCAACCCTCCGATGACCTGCCCACTCCTGTCGCCCATATCAATCCCTGGCTCAGCGACAGCGACGACATCTTCAAGAACCTCGCAGGAGTGGGCGTTACCTACAAGCTCGTCTGGGCCCTCTGCCGCCATTTCTCAAAGGCAAAAAAGTTGAGTGAGCAGTTCAGGGATTTCATGTGCGAATCCCTCGGCCTCGCTGCGCTTGGCACCATAGCGGACGTGGTCCCCCTGCTTGAAGAAAACAGGATCCTCGCCAAGTTCGGGCTGCGCGAGCTCGCGAGATCGAAGCGCCCCGGGATCGAAAAACTCGTCGACATCGCCCGGCAACGATCAGGTAGCGACGGCGCGCTTTCAACAGAGGATGTCGGCTTCGGAATCGGGCCCCGCATCAACGCCGTGGGCAGGCTGAGTGATCCGGGCTACGCCCTCGAGCTCCTCATGGCAGAGGACAAGGCAAAGGCGGAAGAGCTCTTCGACGTGCTCGAAAACGAAAACAACAAGCGCCGCAAAATTGGCACTGAGATTTTCGAAGACGTCTGCCGTCGTATCGAAAATGAGCACGACCCCGCAACAGGGAAAATGATCGTTATGGGAGATCCCTCCTGGCACCCGGGAGTCCTCGGGATCGTAGCCTCCCGGGTTGTCGAAAAGTATTACAGGCCGGTTTTCCTCTTTGCGATCACGGATGGAATTGCCCGGGGGTCGGCAAGGTCGATCAAGGGTGTCCATCTTTTCAACACCCTGAGCCGTTGCGAAGAACTCTTTGATCGAGTTGGTGGCCATGAGATGGCGGCAGGAGGCACGCTTCAGGCAGACCGCATCGAGGAGCTGCGTTGTGCTCTCAATGAGCTCATCGAGCTCGACCCGGCGGAGATGATTCCCGAGCTGGAATACGATTGCTGCCTCGAACTGAAAGACATCAACGAATCTTTCCTCGCGGAGATCTCCCAGCTCGAGCCCTTCGGCTCTGAGAACTCAGAACCCCTCTTCGCCACCATGCAGCTCGAGGTGGTTGGCAACCCGAAGCTGATGGGCAAAGATGGCCGGCATATATCCTTTCACGTACGGCAGCGTGAGGGAGAGCCCGCCTACAGGGCCGTGGCCTTCAACATGGGCTACCTCGGCCGCGAAATCACCCGGGGAACCTCCATCTCACTTCTCTACCACATGCGCACCAACGCATGGAGAGGAACGAGAAACATCGAGCTGATGGTAAAGGATCTTCGCCTGGACTCCTGAGCTGGCGATGCCCTCAGCAGAAAAAAAAGGGAGCGCCGCTTGCGGCACTCCCTTTTTTGACCGAATGGATCCGTACGCCTCTCACCTCAGCTTTTCTTCGATGATCGACTTGAAATCGTCTGGAATAACGGTCTTCTTCTCGGAGTAGAGATTGCGAGCAACCTCCATGTTGCCCTCATCTGCATGTGACCAGGCAATATAGAACCAGGCCAGTCCCTCCGGAACGTTCCCTCCCTTGCTGAGGGCCAGCTCGAACTGAGACCTTGCCGCCTCGCCCTCTCCTTTGAAAAGAAGTGCGAGAGCCAGGTTGAACCGGGCCTGGCCCGAGTCCTCCTGTTCCAGGACCTTCTCGGTAACGGTCTTTGCCCGGTCCAGTTCGTTTCTCTGGATCAGCACGGCGCCGAGATTGAGCTGGGCGGAAATATTCTCCGGCTCCTGCGCAATAGTTGCCTCCAGCAGCTGTAGAACTTCATCGGAATGGGTCTCCGGATTCATGTCATTCAGCAACATTGAAAGCCTGAAAGAAGCCTCGGCATTTTTCGCATCCAGTGACAAGGCCTTGCGGTAGTCGGCCTCGGCTGCTTTTGCAAGACTCGTAAGCTCCTCAGTCGGAGCGGCCTCATCAGAGCGTTTTCTCCAGTCGGATTCTTTCTCCTGGGCTGAATCAAGAGCGATCAGGGATTCCCTCAGGACACCAGCCTCGGTCTTCGCGAAGCCCTCGATCTTGAAGCTGCCAGAGACGTCCTCACCCAGCA
Source organism: uncultured bacterium (assembly GCA_913050545.1). Lineage (GTDB taxonomy): Bacteria > Planctomycetota > UBA8108 > UBA8108 > UBA8108 > UBA8108. The sequence continues at coordinate 3,323 of CAJWZY010000241.1, forward strand.
GGGCCTGTCCCCGGTAGAGACCGACCCGCAGGGTCAGCTCATCTTCGGCCGCATCGGGCAGAACCCACTCCCACTCACCGGATTGGACCTGGGCCTCGGGCGCTCCTTCCTGGAGAAGTTCCCATGCCCCGGAATCACCGACGCGATATTCAATACGCACCAGCAGGTCCTTCGTGTCGGCAAGAACAGCCGGCTGAAGAGTCCAGGCAATCTTCTGCTTGTCGAAAGCCTGGAACACGCCGCCGCGCGTCATGGTGTCCAGCCGGACAGGACTCTTGAGCCGCCGTGGGCTGAGTATTCCATAGCCGGGATTGCCAAGAGCATCCCTTGCCAGGACACGCACCTCGAGCTCTGAGATGTCCGCAGGAACATTAAAATTAACCCCGTCCTCTGCGAGGGCCAGGTCATCGAGGCGGGCAAGCTCAGCCCACTCACCGTCTTCATTACCAGCCCGCCCCTCGATAACGAGGGGGCCGGCACAATCGGACGGGTCGAACTGGACCCTGAGCACAGCAGGCAGGCCTGCAACCCAGTCAGTGCCGGGCTCGCCAATGGCCACCAGGGGAGGAGTGTTGTCGAGCTGGAAGGAGCCGATACTCTCACTTGCAACCCCGGGCGCCGCGGCAACATTGCCCAGGCTGTCGGTGGCCACGAGATAGAGATCGTATTTCTTCTCTTTTTCTTCTCCCAGCTCCAGGCTGACGGTAAATTTCTCTCCCGCAGCC
>CAJWZY010000242.1 GCA_913050545.1 uncultured bacterium
TCCAAAAAACTGCTGCCAGATACGGTTCACCGTAACACGGGCAACCAGGGGGTTTTCACCGTTGATGAGCCAGCGCGAAAAGCCCAGCCGGTCACGCGGTTCGGCCGCCCGGTCGCGGCTGAAGAGATCCGGGAGGCCGGGCTCCACTGCATCACCCCTGGCCCGGAAATCCCCCCTGATGAGAATATGTGTTTTTCGCGGTTCCTTCAGCTCCACCATTACCGGCGCAGTAACCAGCTTCCCGGAAAGCTCCTTTTTCCGGCGGTCGATACCGGCAAGCTCGTCCCTTGCATCCTGGAGCCAGGGATCCGCCTCGAGGGAAAATTTCCTGATCAGGGCGAGCTCCTTTTCAGTGCGCAGAGCTGGTTTCTTTTTCACCGCGGCCAGGATCCCGGTGGCAGGAGAAAGCACCGTATCCATGTCCCCCAGGGCCCTGGCGTAGAGCCTTACATCTGCAAGGTCGCCCTTGATAAAGAACTCATCGGGAACCTCTGACTTCGTATAACCTGCACCTATAGAGAGCCTGCGGGAGCTGCTGGCAACCTTCCCCGGGGCCTTACCGACCAGCTTCGCCTCCAGGTCCTGCTTTCCATCAATAAAGAGCTTCATGGATTTCCCCGCATCAAAGACAAAGGCAACGTGATGCCACCTGCCATCGTTGACCGCGAGGCTCGAGTGCACCTGCGCCCCATTCCAGGCAGCAGCAGTCGATGACACCCAGCCAAAGAGATGCCCCGGCACAGCGTTCTTATCTCCCTCGCCCCCGACCCCGAAAACAAAGGAGCGCTGCCCCGAGAGCCAGTCGTACTTGGAGACGATATCGGCAACCGCGCTCTTTGTCCGCACCCAGGCCGAAATGGTAAAGCTGCCGGTGAGATCGAACAGGAAATTGTTTTCCACCAGCAGGGAGCTCTTTCCAGCAAACCTCGCCGCCCGCCCGCCGCGCGAAGGAGGACCTTCAACCCAATCCACGGTCCCTCCCGAAGGCAGGAGCTCTCCGGCCTTCGCCCTGGCAGGCACCAGGTCGCCAGACAATCCCCAGGCAGCCAGTGCCCCGGGCGCACCGGCGAGAAGCCTGGTGATTTCTCCGGGAGTGTATTCGCGGGATCCCAGCTCCTCAACCCGCCGAGCCTTCAATTTTCCCAGCTGGCTTCGCCTGCGCTCCAGGGAAGCAAGCTCCGCCTGCTGTCGCGGCGGCGGAACCTTCAGCAGGGGGCCATGAACACCGTAGCCCTCTCCCAGGTGGGGTATGTTATTAAATAAGGCGTAGACCCTGTAATAGTCGCGTTGGGAAACCGGGTCGTATTTATGGTCATGGCACTCTGCGCATTCAAGCGAGAGTCCCAGCCAGACACGCCCGGTAGTGTTCACCCTGTCAACCACTCCCTTGACCCTGAACTCCTCCTTGCGGGGATTGTTGCCCTTGGCCTGCATGGAGTTCCTGTGAAAACCAGTGGCGATCTTCTGAGAGACGGTCGCTCCCGGTAACAGGTCTCCTGCTAATTGCTCAACCGTGAACTGGTCAAAAGGCATATCCGAATTGAAGGCATCGATGACCCACTCCCGGTAAACCCACATCTCGCGCGGCTTATCGGCGGCATAGCCGGTAGTATCCGCATACCTGGCCGCATCAAGCCAGTCCTGGGCCGAGCGCTCCCCGAAATGTGGGGAGGCAAGTAAACGATCAACGACCTTCTCCCAGGAATCGGGATTGCTGTCCTCCAGGCAGCGCTGCAGCTCGGCTGGAGCGGGTGGAGTCCCGGTCAGGTCAAGCCACAACCTCCTCAGGAGGGTCGTACTGGAGGCCGCAGGGGCTGGAGCCAGGTTCTCCTTTTCAAGCCGGGCGAGCACAAAGGCATCGACAGGGTTCCTCACCCAGGCGGAGTTTTTAACCCCCGGCAGAGACGGGCGTACAGGCGCCCTGTAGGCCCAGTGCTCCTTCCACTGGGCGCCGGAATCCACCCAGCGCCGCAAGATATCAACCTGGCCCGGGCTCAAAGCCAGCTCGGAGTCTACCGGTGGCATCAGCTCGTCCGCGTCCGAAGTCGCGACCCTCTCAATCAGCAGGCTCGAAGCCGAATCCCCGGGAACAACCACCCTGTGGCCGGATTTCCGTTTACTGAAAATGCCGCCGGCTGTATCGAGGCGCAACCCGGACTTACGTTTCGCCTTGTCGGGCCCATGGCAGGGAAAACATTTACCGGCAAGAATCGGCCTGACATCCTCGAGGAAATCCACCTCTTCCGGCTTCTCTTTACCGAAAGCCGGCGAGGACAGAAAAATCACAGCTATACTCAGTGAGAGCAATAAGCGCATAGCTCCATAGTAGCTGACAAGACCCCGCAGGGACAATCCCTGCTGGGAGCCACTGCACAGGAGTCTTCCACATCCACTCCCAAGGGCCACCCTGACCTGCTATGCTGCTTCAGGAAACTACTCCCAGGCAGGTTCAAGAATCATGAGACATCGCATTGTCGGAACCCTGGTGCTGGCGCTCCTGCTCAAAGGCATGGCTGGCCTGGCCGCAGAAGAGGGGCAATTCGATTTGAGCCCGCGCTCACTGGCCCTGCTGGAAGAGGCTGTGCGCAAAACCGGAGATCCGAAGTCTGGCAGGGAGATCTACAGCGATACCAGGGATGCCCAGTGCGCCAACTGCCACCGTCTGCAGGGAACAGGAGCGCATGTAGGACCAGACCTGGGACATGTCGCGGAAAAACTGAGCATCCGGGAAATTGCCGAGGCCTTGATCGCCCCTTCCCGGAAGCTGACGGAAGGCTACGAAACCTACACCGTGGTGAGGACTGACGGCAAAATCCTAAGCGGGCTGAAAATCAGTGATACAGCGGATGCTCTTCACCTGCGCGACCAGCTCGGGAAAGATCATTTCATCAGCCGCAGCAAGATCTCCAGGCTGGACAAAAGCCCGGTCAGCCTCATGCCGTCCAGGCTGGTTTCCCGTCTCAGCCGCCAGGATCTCGTCAACCTGGTAAGCTTCCTGAAAAGCCCCGGGGAACAGAAACTGCTTGATGGCCGCCTCCTGAGAGCATGGATCGCGGGTCCCTTTGGCCGGGTCATCAAAAAGCCTGAGCCCCTCGAGAAAGACCCGGATCCGTCAAAAGTAGCAGCAAGCACCACTGGAAAACTCTTCCAGTGGAAACTCATCAACACACGCGCCAGCGGCCTCTTCCAGCCAGGCAGTCCTTTCGCAATCCCAAAGAGCTCGTTCTATCTCCTCGGCTGGATAAAATCAGACCGCAAGCGGAAGGCGGCACTGCGAATCGACCACTCCTCGGGCATTCGCATCCTGCTCAACTCAAGTACGGTCTACACCTCGCGGGAAGCAGGCATGGACAAGCGACTGGAGGTTGATCTCCAGGACGGCTGGAACACAATTCTCTGCCGGGTTAACAATCCCGCCGGATCCTCGACCTGCGGATTTCGCCTGGAATCCTCCGCTGGGTTGCGCCTCTGCGCAGACAGGCAGGACTGAGAAATACCCAGCTGAACCCCGATGCTTCACAGACTTAGGTTGGACACTTTGGCCCCGGTGAATTACCTTGTCTGCAGTCAATAAGTCAAAAAATGAGACCTTCCACAGGAGCGAAACGAATGAACCAAAGCTCGAATCGTCGTGATCTTCTCAAGAAGAGCTCTCTTGCCGGCTTCGGCATGCTGCTCACCGGCAGCAGCCTTGTACAGGCGGGTAAAGCTCCCAGCGAAAAACTCAACATAGGCTGCGTCGGTACCCAGAACCGCGCCTCGTCGAATATTGGCGGGGTCCGGTCGCAAAACATTGTCGCGATCTGTGACACCGACCAGAACTATCTTGAACGCCGCGGCCGCGACTTCCCCAAGGCCAACAAATACAACGACTACAGGAAGCTCGTCGACCAGAAGGATATCGATGCGATCGTCGTCAGCACGCCTGACCACATGCACGCTCCAGCAACCGGCGCGGCCCTTCGCTCCGGACGGCACGCCTATTGCGAAAAGCCCCTGGCCC
>CAJWZY010000243.1 GCA_913050545.1 uncultured bacterium
AGTCTGGACCATCCAGATGCTGTCTCGGTCGAGGCGGCGTTCGCTGAGGCCGGCCGACTCCAGCTTGACACTGTCGGTGGCAGGATGGCCAAGGGCCGCAGCACCATGCTCACAAACAACGGCCATCAGGCTCCTGACATCTGCGGTTTCTATCAATGGGCGGGCAGCATCATGCACGAGGATCCAGTCGCAGGCCTCACTGATCGCATCGAAGCCGAGCTTCACAGATTCCTGCCGGCTCGCCCCCCCTGCTGCCAGGGTTACCTCCAGGCCAGGCTCCTGCGGGCTCCAGGCCCTGACCAGCTCACCGAGAGCTTCGAGATCCCCCGCCGGGGCCACGATACAGAGCATCCGGATCTCCGGGATGGAGGAGAAAACATCGAGTGAGCAGGTGATCATCGGCCGCCCACCGAGCTCCATGAACTGTTTCCTCGAACCTCCCCCGCCAGCTGCGAAACGAGTACCTTCACCCGCAGCTGCCAGCACTACCCCGAAGGTCCCTTTTTCACCTGTTTCCGTCATTTTCCTACCTTGGCCAGCCTTTCCCCTGCTCATGTCCAACTCCAGGATCTTCGGGGCGGTCGTCCATACTTATCTCAAATTCTCTCGTATGGATGGAAGAGGCGCCTGTACTCATCCTGGCAGAAGCGGTCGGTCATCCCGGCGAGATAGTCCGAGATCACCTGGTGAAGTCCCTGCTCCTCGACCTGGCTGGAGTAATCCGGCGGCAGCTGCCTGGGATCCCTGGCATATTCGCTGAAAATCTCCCGAACGAAGCGCTTGGCCTTCTCCTGCATCTTAACTGTCCTGTAATGGCGGTAGACCCTGCTGTAGAGGAACTCCTTCAGCGCCTTCTTCCTGGCGGCCATCTCATCAGAAAACCCGGCCAGCAGCCCCGGATGGGCTCTGACCTCCTCAACCGAGGAGATTCCATGATCCCGCAGGCGGGAAATCGTTGTCTCCACGAGGTCATGAATCTGCAGATCGATCAGGCAGGAAACCGTCCTCGCTGCAAGGGTCTTCGCATCGAGCCCCGCTCCAAGCTGCCCCAGGACCTCCGCTTCCGCCTCCTCCCAGAGGCTTGTCTCGCGCAGATCTTCGAAGGAAATGAATCCCGCCCGCAGTCCATCATCTATGTCATGGCTGCCGTAGGCCAGTGAATCGGCCAGGTCGGCAAGCTGGGCCTCCAGGAGGGGCTGCAAACCAGGCTCAAACTCTTCACCCAGGGTATCTGCGAAATGATCACCATGCTTGATGATGGACTCCCTGATCTCCCAGGACAGGTTCAGTCCATCGAATTCGCTGTAGCGTTTTTCCAGCACGTCCACCACCCGCAGGGTGTGGGCATTGTGGTTGAAACCTCCATGGTCGGCCATCAGCTCATCGAGAGCATCCTCACCGGCGTGGCCGAAGGGCGGGTGCCCGAGATCATGCGAGAGAGAAATCGCCTCGACAAGATCCTCGTTCAGTCCAAGGGCCCGGGCTATCGAACGCGAAACCTGCGCAACCTCGAGGGTATGTGTCAGGCGGGTTCGATAATGGTCGCCTTCATGGTTGACGAAAACCTGGGTCTTGTACTCAAGCCGGCGGAAAGCCGTCGAGTGAACGATCCGGTCGCGATCGCGCTGGAAATCGGTTCTGAAACGGGAATCGGGTTCAGGATGCCGCCGCCCGCGGCTGCCATCGCTGCGGCAGGCATAGGGAGCCAGGGTGGAATCCTCGCGCTGCTGAATCGCTTCTTTATCGAAGAGAGAAAAACCTTCGGCCATCTAATCCCGCTTTCCACGCAGATTGCGCAAATGAAACAAGGCTCGCTCCATTATGCGCTCCCCGGCCCCGATCGCCACCGGGGAAACCAGAGGATCAGCTCCATAACCTCCCCGGGCAACAGCCTCCCGGGTGGGGAAATACTGGTGATAGCCGTTGCAGTAACCGAGAAAGAGCAGCGACTTGAAACCCGCCTCCCGGCGAAGGCGCAGGGCATGGCCACAGAAAACCTCTCCCGAAACTCCCACCAGCGCGACCTCTCCATTGAGGACCGCCACGCTCAACTGCGGACGGACCCCCTCGGTGTACTCCTCCACATAGGCATCCACCAGGCCCTTGAAGAAGGCCAGGCAGTATTTCAGATAGGTCAGCTTGTCTTTGAGGTCGAGACGCATCTCAGGGAAACGCAACTCTTCATTCCGGATCAAGAGACCCGGCTTCGCAGGTACCACCGGTTTCACTGAGCCCGACAGGGCAACGACCTCCCTGGCGAGTTTCGCGGCATAGTGCTCAGTCCCTCCACCGGAGTCTCTGACCGACAGGTCACCGGCGGCTCCCTGCAGAAAGATACAGGTTCCTCCAAGGGCCTTCTCGACCTTGTCCTTGAGAATTCCCGGGTAGTCGGCGGAGTACTTCATCATGAGAGCCGGGAGAGTCGTCGGATGGGCAGCATAATTTACGACCGTGGCAATCGGAGAATCATCGAGGCCGACAACCTTGAGCACCGAGAGCATCCTGTCGACTGGAGCGTCCTTGTGCCGGTTGTGGCGATTACGGTTGAGAGGGACCTCCTTGCTCGCAACCGCCATCTTCGCAGGCTTGAGCGACCTCACGGCAGTGGCCGCAGCCGCTGCGATCTTCTCAACAAGCGTTGATATGTACCCGGCTGTGGGGCCCTTCTTCTCCAGCTCCATGCAGGGTCCATGATGGGTATGAGAAGCGACGAGAAAGAGGTTCCCGACGCCGGCCTTCGAGAGCAGCTCCGCGCGGATTTTTTTCATGGTGGCGCGCGCCGGAGCCCGGCCCATATCAAGGCCGACCAGGGCCAGTCTCTTTTCTGCGGGATCACCGCCGGAGCTCTCGCCTCCCGGATTGAACTCCAGGACCAGCACCGAGACCTCGAGCTTGTCCCTGGCCTCCTGGCTGGGCAGGTCCCTGCGACCGCCATAGCCCCACAGGGGCAGGCCCGGCGGCGGGGTGATATCGGCAACCGCTGCTCCCGCCCGGATCCCGCCGGGAGCAGCCGCGAGCAAGCCCTGGAGAAGAAGCAGGACAGAAAGGATCACGCACCCCCGGCCAACAATATTCAGGCGTTCTGCGGAGCTGGTAGAGTAAGCTGTCATTTCATCGGCACTCATGCAGCCGGGTGGACTGTCCCGGGCACCCGGAAGTTTAGCCCATTGCCGGTCCAAAACAAATGACCCCTTGTATTCCAGGAGACCAGGAATTGGCGGACGGCAAAGACAACGACACTGAAGGCGGCTGGTCCTGGCGTGTAGCCAGCCCGCAGGAGAATACGGACCTGGGCCTCCTGTATGAGCCGGGAAACTGGGGAGACATCCTGAAGGGAACCTGGGCCGGGCTCATCGCCTCGCGCCTTCCGGCCGGCAAAGACAGCGGGCCACTTGCCTGCCTCGACCCCTGGTGCGGAGCCCCCGAATACCCCCTGCTGGAAGGCCCGGCAAGGCGGCTCGAGTGGCTCGGCAGCTGCGGCTTCATCGACCTTCAACGCGACTGGCTCGAGCAGGCAAAGGTGGCCAGCACCGGGCTGCTGGTGCGCCAGGCGCTGCTATCGCGAGGACTCGAGGTGCGGCTGGAGGTTTTCGACTCAGACCCTGGCCGGCTCGAGAAATGGGCGGCGGTCGAGGGTACCGAGGCACTCGCCATCTCTTCTGGAGAGCAGGCCCTGCAAGGCACAGATGCTGACCTGGTCCTGGTTGACCCCTACGATTACCTCGCCGACTGGGAGAAGACTCTCCCATTGATTGCCGGGCTGGCCGACCCAGCAGTCGTGCTCGTCTATATCTACAATCGCTCACCACGCGGGGGAGAACACACGCGCAGATACAAGCGTTTCCGCCAGGAGCTCGACAAGCTTGACTGCAGCTATCTCAGCGGAAGGATCGGCAGTGACATACTGCTGCCCCGGGCTTTCCATGAGATGCTCCTCCTTGGACCGGCCTCGTTCCTCTCTACCGTTGAGAACGACCTCGGCAAGGCA
>CAJWZY010000244.1 GCA_913050545.1 uncultured bacterium
CGCACCGGTCCGCTTCGCCGGGGCAAGGTATGGGATGACTCTCCCGAGGTCATGAAGAAGGCCTCCCCGCTCACCTGGGTACGAAAGGATGCCCCACCGATCCTGGTTCTCTTTGCCGATGGGGAAACGCCGGAACGCGCACGCCAGAACCGCCAGGTCTACGAGGCGCTCAGAAAGACCGGTCACCCGGATGTAAAGCTACAGGTTCTCGCCGACCGAACCCACAACTCGATCCGGCCCAATCTTTCCAACGAGGGCGACCCGGCCCTGCTGGCCATGCTCGCCTTCCTGGAAACCCACTCGGCCCTGAAGCCCACCGAACCTTGAATCCCGCAGGCTGCAGGAGCCCTCTTCATTTGCCTCCGCAGCTCTGCGACCGGTAGACCTGCTCAATCCGCCGCTGGATCTTGCTGATCAGGTTGCCGCACTGCATCAGGAAAATAGTAAATGCCTGGTTGCTGCGCAGGTCCTGGTGGGTCAACTCACCAAGAGCCTCCAGCTTGATCAAAGTCACCTTTTGCAGGCAGGACTCGAGAGCCCCGATATCCGAAAGCTCCATCTGCTCTTTTTCAATCACCAGGGTCCTTTCGAGATAATCATCCAGGCGCTCTCTCTGGGCGATGTAATGCAGCTCTTCTTCCTTCTCTTTTCGCCGCTTCAGACGGTCCCAGAGAAGGTAAAGTCCCGCGGCAAGGGCGAAGAACAGCTCCTTAGCCGCTGAAATCGATTCAAGCAGGGTGGTAAGCTCGCCAATTTCATCCTGTGGGAAGAAATACTTACGGGAGGCCGGATGGAGACGCAAGGATGACAATTGAGCCGCCTCTTCCCTGTCCATCAGCTGGAGGAATCCCTGGCGCAGTTCGCTTTCGTAGATAAGACCAGTGAGGGCTCCCACGAGCTGTTCATTCACCCCGGGGCCGGCAGCCAGCGAAGCGGTGGTGGCGATCGTCTTCAGGTCAGCCGAGGGGGTGGGGGAGGGTTTTTCAGAATAGAGGCCCGCTGGAATAACGGCTGATTTGAAAAAGAAATGCTTTTCCTCAAAAGCCTCCGCATCTTCGACGGCAAGCAGATCAAATCTTTTATCACCCAGGACCTCCCTGAGGTCAGCCCCCAGCATCCCGCTGGTAACAATAGCCGCATCGAGGTCGGGGTCTGTCAATAACTCACTGAAGGAGACAGCCTGCCTGCTCACCTCGAGCTGGTAATGATGGAGGACCTTGTCCGCGCTCACCTGCATCCCCGAGCCCACAAGCCCCACTGCCACCCGCTTTCCCTCGAGATCCGATATGGACTCAATCTTCCGCCCTTTGCGAACGATCACGTGAAGCAATTCCCTGTAGAGGGGCGCGACCAGGTACAAATCCGTCATGGAGACCGCCCCATCCTGCAACACCGCCAGGTCAACCCTGTCAGGGCCATCCCCTGACAGCAACCTCTCCCGGTTGTTGCTCGACCCGCTGGTTTCAAGAACCTCCACCTTCATTGGAAACCGCGCTTCCAGGAGATCCTTAATTCGCAACGCGAAATCATGGTAGAGCCCACCGGTAGATCCTGCGCCAATACGGATCCGCCCAGGCAAGGTCTCAAGGGTGAAATACCAGGTCAGGAGCGAGGCCAGCAGAACCGTGAACATCAAACAGGCCGTAGCCCGACGGACAGTCAGCTTTTTTCTCTTTGCCATGCAGTTCACCCGGGTCAGAAAGAAGAAACCAGGAATCCACCCACAAGCTAACAAAACCGGGACACAAAAACTGACGGGAAATTTCGGCGGCCGCCCTACCTGCGCTTGAACTCCAGCTCGGTGAACCAGAAGTCCTCGTTGGGGACATCGATCTTCATCTCTTCGACCTTGCCGCTCTTGCCGACCAGGAACCGGCAGGTACCTTTACCAAACCAGGGAAAGTTCTTTCTCCAGGTAAGGAGAAAGGTGTCATCGCGAAGGTGTTTGAGGTCGGCGACGAAATCTTCAGCGGGCTTGAAGCGCACGACCAGGCGCCCCTTCTCCAGCTCAACCGCGGCATCTCCATAGAGCTGCCCTCCGTAGGTGCCCGCGTAGGCCGTGAGCTTCAGCGATGGCTCAGCTCCCTCTACCCGGCTGCTGCCCAGGTTCTCCTGGACCTGGACCTTTCTCCGCTGGCTCCATTTCTCCCGCGGCAGGAACTCGGCGGCCCAGTCATTCCCCCTGCCGCCGAGATAGGCATCGAGGATCCGCAGAATGAGTGCGTGGGAGATTCCTGTCATGCTGTTGGTGAGAACGACGATCCCCAGCTTCTCCTCCGGCACCAGCATCACCCCTGAATACATTCCATCGTAGGCTCCCCCGTGGCGAACCAGCTTTCTCCCCAGGTAGTCCTGCGTCCCCCACCCGAGCGCATAGGCCTTGAAGTGGGTCGAGGGGAACCGCTTGCGATCAGCCGCGCTGAGGCCTGTCAGCATATGGGGCTTCCACATCTTCCTGGAAGACTCCCGGGAGAAGTACTTGCGCCCATCCCAGTGTCCCTCGGAAAGCTGCATCCTCATCCAGAGCGACATGTCACGAACCGAAGAAATGACCCCGCCCGCAGGCCCCATGCTGTCCCAGCTGATCCAGGGGAAGGTAACGAGCTTCCCCATGACCTCTCCATGGGGCGTTGCCACATTGTCAACCTTCCCGAGGCCCCGGACGCTGGCCCTTGTCCGCTTCATTCCAAGAGGCACAAAGAACCGCTCGGTGACATATTCCGACCAGGGTTTGCCGCTGGCCGCCTTGAGGACCTCTCCCGCCGCGATGAACATCAGGTTGGAATAACCGAAATCAGACCGGAATACCCCCTTGGGCGGCAGGAAGCGGGCCCTTCGAACAACCTCCTCGGAGCTGTAGCTCGTTCCGTACCAGAGCAGGTCTCCGCTGAAGGTCCCCAGCCCGCTTCGATGGCAGAGAAGCTCGAAAACCCGAAGCTCTTCAGTTACGTAGCGGTCGTAGAGTTGGAACCAGGGCAGGTGTTTCCTGACCCGGTCGTTCCAGTCGAGCTTCCCATCCTCTACCAGGGTGGCGATCGCGGCGGAGGTGAAGGCCTTGCTGTTGGAAGCTATAGCGAAGAGAGTATCTGCATCGACCGCCTTGAGCTTGCCCATCTCCCTCGAACCATAGCCACGAGCCAGGGCTACCTTTCCATCCTTGACGATGGCGACAGCCAGGCCCGGCACCCCCCAGTCCTCACGCGCCTTCGAAATATAGGCCGACAGCTTCTCGACATCGACATCAGCTGACTGAAGAAGAGCCGGCAATCCCGGCCCCAGCAGGACCGAAACCAGGAAAAGCTTCACGATTCTCATGCGATATTTCATTCACACCACCTGCGGTTAACTCTACTGGACGGCCTATGTTCACAGGAAGCCGGAAAGCTGTCAACTCGCACCCATGGCTGAAAAATCAGGCCGGGGCGTGTGCCGCCTCCTCGGCCGAATGCAACGTGATCTCCCCCCCGGGGGTATTGAGCAGGGAGGAGGAGGGACAGCCGAGCATCTTTGCCGCTGCCTCGAGACCACTGATCATGACCCCCATGACACCGTGGGAAACCGTCGAGGCTCCACAGTGGTAGAGACCCGGGATTTCAGTCTGCAATGGAAAGGAGAAGGGGCCGATCTGGCCGGCGATCTTCGCCGTGCCATAGGCATTCCCCCGGAAGGCATTCACGTAATAATCATTGGTCAGGGGAGAGCCTACATCACAGAACTCCAGGCTGTCGCGAAGCCCCGGCACCACGCGCTCCAGCCCGGTGAGCATCCTGTCCTTGAGAACCTCCTTGAAATCCTCGTAGTCCCCTCCCCTGTCTCCTGTGGCGCTTTCTCTCCACTGCTTGAAAGCGTCATAGGAGACCAGAGAGAACGCTTCCATCGTATGAACCCCACCCTCCAGCTTGCCCGGGTCCTTCAGGGTCGTCACGGTGAGGAAGAGCCCTGGCGGAACCCCCTCATCGTCGAGGCTCTTCTTCAGGGCGTAGTCAT
>CAJWZY010000245.1 GCA_913050545.1 uncultured bacterium
ACCTTTGATGATGTTTTGCTCCTGCCCGGATTCTCCAAGGTTCTGCCCGCGAAAGTTTCGATCCGCAGTCGCCTGACGCAACGGTTGGAGTGCAAGCTGCCACTGCTCAGTGCGTGGTAATAACCAACCATCGTAGCGCTGACAAGAATCAGGAATCCGAAGAAAACCCCGCCAAGTATCCAGCGCGCCCAATCGGACCGGCCAATATCATGAGGAATCAGTAAGGCTATTCCCAGCACGACCGAAACCAGCGAGAGCACCGGCTCTTCCACCTTCAGATCAAGCCAGATTCTCGTGATGGAAAGCCGGGAGTTATCCAGCGTCATCAGAAAATTGCAGAGAATCAGCAGTCCCAGCGCGACACCAGGAGCACGAGTGACCCAGAACAATTTTCGAAACATGGCTTTCGGTGCTGATTTTATTCGCATCATGTAAACAGTAGGAACCTGACCAGGGAATACGTCATCTATATCGAACCGATGGGGCCCATCCAAACACCCCCATTTATTGAGTCACCGGGATATCCGGAACACAATATCAACCCCTGCCTCTGAACAAACGGCAATCATTACCCTTTCCAATCAGTGACTTCAACCCAACCCCTTGCCCCTGTTGCGGTTGTTTCATTGAAGAACGAGAAAGCGCATCTGTAAAATAGGTGTATGGGAAATAACGAGACCGACATCAGCAAGATACTGCAAGACTGGAAATACGGAGATGAAGACCATGTCCGGCGCGTCACCACAGCCAGTGGAGACGAGGTACTGCAGGTTCGCCTTCCACTGGGGATCGAGCAGTACGAGCTTAAGGGGCGTCCCGATGGGCTGCGCCCACAAGGAGAAGAGTCCTGGTTCCACCATTACTCAAGCCAGGCCGAAAAGAACCTGTGGAACATCGAGCTCAATGAAGAGGACTTTCAGAACCTGAAGGAGGAGTGCCTGCTTTACTACTACAGGTACCTGCTCTTTTTCCAGCTGGGGGAATATGACCATTGCTCGCGCGACACCCTGAGAAATATCAGGGTGCTCGATTTCGCAGCCACCCACTTTGCCCCGGAAATATGTACCAGCCTCGAACAGTACAGGCCCTACATTCTCAGGATGCACTGCATGTCAGAGGCCCTCGGTACGATCGAGTCAGGCGGTGATATCTCTGAAGCTCTCCAGATCCTCACTGAAGGAATCGCCACCATCGAGAAGCTCCCCGAGATGGGTAGAAACAAGATCTTCCACCTCGAACGGAAGAACTCCCTGCGGGCAGCAGAAGAGCTGCGGCAGCAATTGCTCAAGATGCTGCCACCGGACCCCCTCTCAGAACTCAGGCAGAAACTGGCGGAAGCCATCGAGGAAGAGGACTACGAAGAAGCTGCCCGGCTGAGAGATTCGCTTGAAAGAGCTGAGGGGCGCAACGAAGCAAGCTGACCCCTGTCACTTCAACGCGAAACGACGCACGGCCTCGGCGACGGCGGCCTCGTTGTTTGTCCTCTCGGTAACGTGATCAGCGACGGCTTTGCTGGCCGCTGTCCCGTTAGCAACCACGACCCCGATCCCGGCAGTCTCCAGCATGGGGTTGTCATTTTCCGCATCTCCAACCGCCAGGACATTCTCGACGCTGAAACCATAATGGTTGCCCAGGGCCTCCAGTGCCGTACCTTTTGAAACGCCCGGGGCCATGATCTCCAGGTATTCTGGATCGGACTTGGTGATATAGGCACGGTCCCCAAGCTCGGCGGAAAAGTGATCGTGAAGACGGTCCCTCTCGGCTGGATCTGCCAGGAGAATCAGCTTTGTCGGCTCCTGCCCGATCCGGCCGGTGAGATCCTCGATGTTGTACTCAGCTCCTGTGCGGGTGCTGTAGATATCCATAAACCGGCGGCGGTTCGGACTGTCCTCCGAATAGAGGACATCGTCCTTATAGAAATTCAGGAGGTAATCTCCCTCCTGTGAAAACCGGATAAATATTTCTGCGATATCCGCCGGCAGGGGACGCTCCGATATCAACGGCCTCCCCTCCGACTTCGGCCCGACCACCTTGCCGCCATTGTAGGCGAGAATAATACAGTCGAGCCCCAGGCGCTCTTCAACCGGCAGGATCCGGGGAATCATACGCCCGGAGGAAATCGCCACCAGTATTCCGCTGTCCCGCGCTTCTTCCAATGCCCGGATATTCTCCGGGGGGATCTCCTTGGAGTCATCCAGCAGGGTCCCATCCAGGTCCAGCGCAATCAGACTGACTTTTTCCATTTACTTGACCTCTCCAATAGCTCTACTTAAGCTACATCCTTTCAGTAAAGAAAATATCTCTCGGGCGATTAGCTCAGCTGGTTAGAGCGCCATCCTCACACGGTGGAAGTCGGTGGTTCGAATCCACTATCGCCCACCAGACCAACCCGGTTGCGACTCCTTCGTCGCAGCCGGTTTTTTTTACCATACCGAAACCACCAGTCTTCGTCCCGTAGCCCTGTCCCTGTGTTCCCAGAGATAGATTCCCTGCCAGGTGCCCAGGGCCATCCTTCCATCCACAACCGGGATCGCGAGGCTGGTCTCGGTCAGGACATTCTTGATATGCGAAGGCATGTCATCGGGGCCCTCGTGGGTGTGACGGAAATAAGGTTCGTTCTCCGGAACCAACCGGTCAAGAAAGGCCTCCAGGTCTCCGCGGGCTGTCGGATCGGCATTTTCGTTGATACAGAGACTGGCCGAGGTGTGCTGAAGAAACACGTTACACATACCACTGTCGACCGGACTCTCCCCCACCACAGCGGCAACTTCCGATGTGACCTCGTGAAGTCCGCGGCTTCGGGGACCCAGTGAAAGTACTCGCTGGAAAACACTCATCTCATTGTTTCTCCCTGCTCCTCATGGCTGCCGATCTTATCAGACAGGGAGCTTCTTCCCATCAGCGTTTGAGCACGTGTTTTGCCAGGCGGGTGGTGAACTCCCAGATGGGGCCCGGAAAACGGTGGCTGCGTTCGAGAACCGCTTCAAAAGCTTCCAGGAACCGCCCCACATCAGACTCATTGATGACCAGCGGGGGAATGAGCTTGATAATCTCGAGGTCGTGTCCGGCAACCTGGGCCAGGATTCGATGGTCGGCCAGTAGCGACATCACCATGGCCTGGGCTACAAGGCCCTTCCGCATCTTCCTGGCGATCTTCCAGCCCAGCTTCAGCTTCAGGGAGGATGGCTTACCCAGCTCGATAGCGATCATCAGGCCGCGGCCGCGAACCTCGCTGATCAATTCGAATTTTCCGGCAAGCTCCTGCAGCCCCTCGAGCAGGAGCTCTCCCATGCGCCTTGAATTCTCAACAATGCCCTCATCCTCGAGTACATGCAGCGCCGCGAGACCGGCCCCCATGGCATAGGCTCCCTGGCCAAAGGTTGACGAGTGGACCACACAATTGTCCAGTGAATCAAAGACCCCGTCGTAGATACTGCGCCGCGTGAGGACCGCGCCAACCGGGACCAGGCCGGCGGAAAGAGCCTTGGAAAGGACAAGAATATCAGGTTCAACGCCGGAATGGTCCATCGCGAACATCCGGCCTGTACGCCCGAAGCCGGTCTGGACCTCGTCAAATACAAGCAGGGTTCCATGACGCGAGCAGAGTTTCCGTACCTTGCGCAGGTACTCATCATCCGCGATGAAGACCCCCTTACCCTGGACCGGCTCCAGCACGAAGGCCGCCACATCCTCCTTCAACAGCTCAGCGGCCAGGGCGCCTGCATCATTCAGCGGTACCTTATCACAGCCGGGAATCAGGGGGTCGAATCCCGTGCGGTAGGATTCATCCGCGTTCAGCGACAGAGAGCCATTGCTCAGCCCGTGGAAGGAATGGCCACAAAAGAGCGTTCGAGGCCGGCGCGTTTTCTTGCGGGAAAACTTGATCGCCGTCTCGACCCCCTCGGTGCCTGAATTGGTGAAATAAACCGTATCTAGCCCTTGCGGGGTCAGCTCCTTGAGGCGCTCGGCAAGCAGAC
>CAJWZY010000246.1 GCA_913050545.1 uncultured bacterium
TACCTTCGCTGTTGTAGCTCTCCTGGTGGGGCGGCCAGTTCGGACTGGCGGGCTTGCCGCCGGCCAGCAGGTCGAGGCTGAGCTGCGCGAGATTGACCGGGCTTCGCCGCCGCAGGGCGCAATAGGAGGTTGTCGGGCGCGGATTGATCTCGATGACCCGGTCGTCTTTCCTGCTTCCGCCAAGAACCAGGTCGATTCCGATGAATCCTCCGGGGTCTCGAAAGCTGGCGACAGCTGCAACAGCCAGGGCGCGTGCACGCTCGCTGAGGTCCGCTTCGCCGAGGGGGACGCTGCCACCGAGGTAGCGGAAGGCCCCGTCCTCCGACAGCCGCTGCCGGCAGGGATCCAGTGGCAGGATGGAGCCGCCGCCTGCGATGCAGAGAACACTCACGGCCTGCCCATCGAGCAGGGGAGTGACGATCAGCTCTTCTTCGCCCTCTCTTTCCGGGACGCCGGGGGCCAGGGTCGATATGCCGAGGGAGCCGGCGCCGAAGCGGGGTTTCTGGACAACAGCCTCGGGAGATCGCCTTCCGGGTTCGATCTTGCGGGCGGGCAGCGCTGGAATCTCCGCGCCATCGAGATGCCTGTAGAGGCGCAGCTTGTCGCTGGAGGTTTCGATCAATTCGAGGTCCCCGCCATGCAGGGTTCCACCGAGGGCGATGACCTGCCTGGAGAGACTGGCGAGACGTCCTCCGAGCTCAGGGGCCACAACCAGGGTGAGGTCGCATTCGGCTGCAAGGAGGTTGAATTTCGAGGCAAACTCTTCGGGGGAGGCGACCGGTACAGCCTCGATCGGCAGCTCGCCGGGGTCGATTCTCTGATCCAGGGTCGTGACGACCTCCAGGTCTTCAATCGCAGAAAAATCTGCGGCAAGCGCCCGGAGCATCCCCATTCCTTCACGCTGCAGTCGCGCGGCAAGGGGGTCTTCGCATCCTCCCCCGCAGGTGTCCTCGTAGATGAAGATTCTCCTGGTCATGGGGGCTTTCCGGTTACCTGGAGGCTGGGGGACGGGGCTTTGAGATGCACCAGAGGTGCTTGTAGGACCGGATAAAGAGCTCTCCATTGGAGACAGCGATCGAGGCGCGGATTCTCTCTCCAAGCTCGTTTTTCGCCAGGATCTTGAAGTCGGGGGAGGCGCTCAGAACGAAGCAGCTGCCGCCATCGTCGGCCGTGTAGATACGGTTTCCCGCCAGCACCACGGAGCTCCAGGATTTCGCGGCCAGGCGGTTTTTCCAGGCGCTCTCACCGGTCTTCAGCTTGATGCATTCCAGCACCCCGGGATCGTTGTGGATATAGATATGCCCCTTGTGAATCACCCCGGAGCCGATTCTCTGCTGGGCGCGCTCCTTGTGCCAGAGGCGATGGCTCCCGGTGATCTCTCCTTTTCCTCCCAGGCGCACAGCCATGGGTGGGCCCATGAAGCCGGACATTGAAACAGCGATGCCCTCCCGGGCCAATGGGGAGGTGTACACGAGTTTGCCGAGTCCTGCGCAACTCCAGAGTTCCTTTCCGGTGGTTGCCTCGAAGGCGATGAGGCGTCCCGGGTAGCTGACCAGGAGCTTCTTGCCCAGGACGAGCGGTGTGCTCCAGGAGCCGGTCCAGTTCTCCCTGCCGCCGGTGCCCTCGTGTCCTCCCGGGACAGGGACCTTCCATTTTTCTTTGCCGGTTTTCTTGTCGAGGCACAGCAATTGGGTGCGAACGCCCGGGCCGCAATTGATGATGCAGGAATCGCCGTAGAGAACCGGTGAGTTGGCATTGCCCCAGATATGGCGGAACTCACCGAGGTTCCGCCGCCAGAGCTCCTCTCCCTCGAGGTCGTAACAGTACAGTCCCGCCGACCCGTGTGAAACGATCACGCGCTCGCCGTCGGTAACGGGTGAGGCCGAGCAGTAGGGGTTGGTCGCGTGGGTTGGTTCGCTGCCGCTGTATTCGACCTTTTTCTTCCAGGTGACCTTGCCACCGGTGCGGTCGATGCACCAGGTCCAGCGTCCCGCGCCATTGTCGGTGGCCTGGGTCAGGAAGATCCGCTTCTCCCAGACGATGGGAGTTGAGTTGCCGGGACCGGGCAGTGGCAGCTTCCACCTGACGTTTTCAGATGGACTCCACTCAGTCGGGAGCTCCGTCTCCGTACAGATCCCCTGCCCGGTCGGCCCCCGCCAGGCGGGCCAGTTGTCGGCCAGCGCCGGGCTGAGCGATGCCAGGGAGCAGGCGGCCGCGGCCAATACTGAGAGGGCTTTTTTCACCGGCTTGTTCTCCGGAACTGGATTTCTTTTTCCGCAGGGAGAGGGTGCCATTTCAGCGGCTGAAATAAAAGAGCTAAGCCATGGGCAGGAAAGCAGAAAGGCGGCGAGATCCCGCCTGGGCGGATTAGCGGGGGAGCCGTGATGATTCGTGATATCCTTCCCGGAGATGAAAAACCGCATCGTATTGATTACTACAGTTGCCGCCCTGGCTGCGATAGCGGCAGCTTCCTGCCTCTGGGACAACCCTGGTGCCACGGCTCCTGCGAGGATCCGCTTCAGTGATGTGACCGCCGCAGCTGGAATCACTTTCCGGCATGAATCAGGGGCGAGGGGGAAGGTTTTCAACCCGGAGACCTTCGGTCCCGGGGCGGGCTGGCTGGACCATGATGGTGATGGCCTGCTCGACATCCTGCTGGTAAACGGCAATCTCCTGGATTCCAGCCCGGATGATTCGATTCGACCGACTCTTTATCGCAACACCGGCACCGGGCGTTTTGAAGACGTCAGCTCCCGGCTCGGGCTCAGCCGTACCTTCTACGCCATGGGGTTCAGTGCGGCGGATGTTGACAATGATGGGGACCAGGATGTTCTCATCTACGGCCTCCACCAGTCGGCCTTTCTTCTCAACGATGGCGCCGGGCGTTTTACCGATACGGGCGCAGCCAGCGGCCTTGGCACACTGGGGGGCTGGGTCTGTGCGGCTTCCTTCTTTGATTACGACCGCGATGGAAAACTCGATCTCTTCGTCGGCAATTATGTCGACTGGAAGCCGGGGTACGAAGCCGGCCTCGAATGCGATTTCGGGACGGCCGAAAAAAAATACTGCCCGGTAGCGATGTTCAAGGCGACCTCGCCACAGCTCTTCAGGGGAGACGGCCGGGGAGGCTTCAGGGAGGTGACGAAAGAGGCCGGCCTCGGCAGCCTGCTTGGAAAAGCTCTCGGGGTTGCGGTCGAGGACTGCAATCGCGATGGCTGGCCTGATCTTCTCGTCGCCAATGATTCGGTGCCGAACTTCCTGCTCCTGAATGGGCAGGATGGGACCTTCAGTGACCGCGGGATCGATTCCGGGTTCGCCACGGATGGGACCGGCGCCTCGCTGGCGGGGATGGGGATCGATACGGCCTGGACCTTCGCGAGTGGCCCGGGGGGTGGAGAACCCGGCGGAAGACTGGTTGTGGGAATCGGGAATTTCTCCGATGAGCCGACAACCATCCACGTCCAGGAGGACCGGGATTATCTTGTCGAGAGGAGCATTGGACTGGGGGTTGGCCGCGAGAGCATGTCACGGGTGACCTTCGGATTAGCATTCTGTGACCTGGACCTCGATGGAGAGCAGGATCTCGTCACCGCGAACGGGCACGTTTTTGATGTTGAGAGTATTTCCGGGGCCAGCTACCGCCAGCCGCTCCAGGTCTTCCAGGGCATCCCCGGGGGAGGCTTTCGCGAGCTGATTGCCGATGGTGATCCTTCGAATGTGCTGGGCCGCAGGATCATCGGCCGGGCGCTCGCCCATGCTGATTTTGACGGAGACGGAGACCAGGATTTCCTGGTCACGGAGAACCAGGGGGGGGTGGCGCTGCTGCGCAACGATTCAGCCGGGCAGGGAAGGTTCCTGCGAATCAGCCTGCAGGGAACCGAGAGCAACCGGGACGCGATCGGCGCGGAGGTGACCCTCTATTCAGCGACAGCAGGGGCGACCCGCATCCGGAGGATGACCGT
>CAJWZY010000247.1 GCA_913050545.1 uncultured bacterium
TTGAGAACGAGAATTCAAAGTTCTGGAGAAGCGCCGCCATCGGCCTCAGCGCTCCCTGGCTGGACAGGAATCCAGCCCTGGTAAGGGCCCTCATCTATTCGCTCAGGGACAAGGACCCCCTGCTGCGCGCCACCGCCGCGCGGATGACCGAGAACCTCCTTGCAAGCCAGGGGTTACCCCAACAGTTGAGAGACGGTCTTGAACAGACCCTGGGCGGGTTGCTCAAGGACCCTGTACGGGCTGTGCGAATCGATGCCGCCTGGGCACTGCGAAGAACATTGCCCGGAGCCAGCGATGCCCGCAAGGAGCTGAATGATTACCTCCTCTACAACAGCGACCAGCCCACCGGGGCCCTGCAGTTCGGCGTCTTTCATCTCGACCGCCAGCAGCAACCGGGAAACCTTGCCAGGGCGATCGGGTGGATGGAAAAAGCTGTCGACTGGGACCCGAACTCGCCCTATCTCCACCAGTCGCTCGCCATCGCCTACAGCAATGCCACCCGGCAAAAGGATGCGATCGACAGCCTGGAGAAAGCCCACAAGCTCGAACCTGACAATGTGATGTATGCCTACAACCTGGCCCTCGGTCTTTCTGAGATGAGCCGGTACGAAGAGGCCGAGAAATACCTCGCCCTGACCGTCCGTCTCGACAAGAGCTTCACCAGGGCCTGGTACAACCTCGCCCTCGCCCGAAACCGGCTGGGAAAAAACCAGGAGGCCATCGACACCCTCCTGCGCGCCGAGGAAATCGAGCCCGGCAATGTCGACTTCATCTACACCCGCGCCACCATCCTGCGGGACATGAAGCGGCACCAGGATGCCCTCAATGCGGTACTCGATGCCGAGAAGCTGGCTCCCGGAGCGCCCCTGCTGCTGCAGTTCCGCTCAAGCCTGCACAAGGCGCTTGGGCAGGAAGCTGAGGCCAAGGCTGCCTGGCAACAATACCGCCAGGCCGAGGCGCTTCAGCGCCTGCAGAGCCAGGGAGGAATCCCCGGGCTGGAGCGTCCCTGAGAACAGGCAGGTCCTCTCCAGCCGGAGCGTGGGTCAATTAACCGGGAAGCGGGGCTCCTCCCCCTTGAGGACACTGACGATGTCCTTGACCACCATGGAGCTGCCGTAGACGCTTTCGCGGCTGAAACCAGCCCGGTGGGGCGTAACGATCACGTTATCAAGTTCCCAGAGCTGATTGTCTGCCGCCGGCGGTTCCTGTTCGTAAACATCGATCCCGGCTCCGGCGATCTCGCCGTTTCGAAGCGCCTCCACCAGGGCCGCCTCGTCCACCACCTGGCCTCGCGATACGTTGATGAGGTAGGAGCCCGGCCCCATTTTACCCAGGGCCTCGGAATTGATCAGATGACGGGTTTCATCAGACAGGTTGACATGCAGGGTCACGATGTCGCTGCGCTCGAGCAGTTCATCAAGGCTGACCAGGGACGCACCAAGCTCCCCCTCGGCCGCTTCGTTCTTCACCTGGTCATGGTAGAGGATCTCCATCTGGAAACCCTGCCTGGCGATCTGCGCCACCCGGAAGCCGGTTCTCCCCATCCCGACGATGCCAAGGGTCTTCGCGCGGAGCTCAAAGTCAGGGTTGTTCGATGGCTGGCGAAACATCGCCTCGCGAGCCTCCCTGTCCCCGACAACAAGACGACGCAACACCGCGAGCATCAACATGACGGCATGCTCGGCAACCGGCTCGATAATCGACAGGGGGGTGTTCACAACCCGGACCCCGCGGCGGCCGGCCGCCTCGAGATCGACGTTGTCATACCCGACCCCCATCCTCCCGATCACCTTCACCCCCGACGCCAGCTCAAAGAAAGCTTCATCGAAGGCCAACGAGGCGTTGGCGACAATGGCGATGCTGTCGCGAGCGACTGCCAGGCTGCCCTCTACATCCGCCTCGGGGACAACAACAGGAACGAAACCGTTTTCCTCCAGGATCACGATGGCATCGGGGTGGGCTTCGGCGTTAACGAGTATCTGGCTGTTCATGCTGGCACCTGGTTGAGTGGAGAACCGCAGGCAGGTGCCGCAAACTATACTGTCAGAAGCCGCCCGGGAAAAGGCCCGAATACGCCTCAGAAGCCGCTGCGGTTGCCGCAGAGCAGGCGATAGAAGCCCACGAAGGAGGCGATGAGGATGATCGGGAGAAGCCCCATGTAGCGGGCGTAAGGATTCTTGCCGATGGTGTCGATGATCTCCCCGGCCGCGAGATCGAGATTCTCCTGCGCTGAAGCAGGAACACTGAAAGTAAACACATGCCCGCCGGTGCCCTCGATGATGTACTGGAGCTGGTCAAAGGTCCCCTCCCCGGTCAACAGGCTGCTCTCGATGCGGAAAGCTGCGAGGTCACCCGACTCACAAACCTCCACCCGGTCAACCCTGTAGCCCAGCACCTCCGGATCGCGCTGCAGCTCGCTCTCGATTCCCGACTGGATATCCCACAGCCCGCCTTCATTGACGCGAATACGCCCTGGAAGTGTGCTGGAGCGCAGGTGGACACTGCTTCCATCCCCGGCCCGGCGGAAAAAATCGAGCGCTTCCCCATCACCAGCGGAGCTGCTGACCTGTTCCCAGTCAGAAGGAATATCAAAGGTCAGCTCTCCGAGCCACTGGGAATCTTTCCTGAGAAAACCACCGAAGATGCCTACGGCAACTACGGCAATCAGCCCCCAGGCAAATAATTTATCCAGGTTCATAGCTCAGCCTCCGGCCACTGAAAAGAGTCCGCGCGCCCAACCCGGAACAGGGAACCACCAGGAGATGAAACTCCCAGGTAAGTATTCCCGCTGGAGCGAAAAACGGCAAGTTAGCTGCCTTTTCAGCCCTTTACCGGAACGCGAAAGGCCGAAAAGGACTCAGCTTTCCCCGCCATCGTCCGGGTCATCCTCCTGCAGCTCGGAGGCAAAGCGATCCTGGTCATAACCAATCGCATCCAGGATGCACTGCTGCAGCCAGGTAAGAAGATGCAGGAGCGCGAACTCTTCCTCCAGGGGCTCATCGGGATCAATCGAAGCGCTCCAGTCGTTCTCGGTGATGTCGAGCTCGATACCGAGGTAGAGCCGCAGGTCATTGAGAAAAGCCAGCCATTGCCCCACCGCCTCTTCTGCAATCAGGATCTGGATCCCTTCCTGGGAAATTTCAAGGTCTTCCAGGGTTCGCTTGAAGGTCTCCATGCTCTCGCGCTTGCTGCGGCGGAGATCATCTCCGAGCAGCTTGCGATACTCAGCCTCCCGGGAGCTGTCCTCGTAGGCGATGGGAAACAGGCGCTCAACAACACGGTGGTTGAAGCCCTCACTGGAGAGGAGCGCCTCGATCCGCTGGGGCATGGAGCAGAGAACCAGGCCCTCCGCATGGGGGAGGGAAAGGAGCAGGCTGCCATCTTCCTGTCGAACAACCGGGTTCATGCTCAGCTCATCCTGCCTGTTTTTCGATGGTTGCCTGGAGCCCGTGACGGTGCAGCCGGCTGACGAACATCTCAGCCTTCTCGAGCTCACAGCTGGTCAGGACCGACCGGCCCTCTTGATGCACCTCCATCATATGCCGGGTTGCCAGCTGCTCGGAGAATCCGAAAACCTTCTGGAGCACATAGACGACATAGGACATGAGATTGATCGGATCATCCCAGACGATGACATCCCAGAGGCGGTCCCTGCGTGTGCTGGTCTCGGTCTCGACCTCGGGCAGCTGGACGCCACCCGGTTTCCCGGCAGCGAGAAAAACCTCTCCTGGCACCACCATCAGATCTGTAGACATCGACAATCCCTGCAAGACAAAACACCCTGGTAGAAAAACCTATCTTACACGGGAATCGGTCCGGAGGCGAAGCCCGGTATCAGCCATCGGGAGGAGCATCGGCCGTTTCGCCGAGGGCGCCGGCGAGTCCCGTCGCCCCCTCGCTTCGCGATACGACTGCCGCGCAGGTGGTGTCACTCCAGACATTGGTGGCTGTACACAGCATGT
>CAJWZY010000248.1 GCA_913050545.1 uncultured bacterium
ATGCCCTGGTGAGCCGCATCAAGATCATGTGCGGCCTGGACATAGCCGAGCGGCGCCAGCCGCAGGACGGTAAGTTCCAGATCACCATGGAGGGTCGCAAGATCGATTTCCGGGTTTCAACCCTTCCCCTGGCTACAGGCGAGAAGGTGGTGATGAGGATTCTCGATTCGGGCAGCCTGGGGCTGGGATTGGCGGACCTTGGCTTTGAAAAGAAGGCGCTGGATAATATCTACGATGCGATTGCTCGTCCTTACGGAATGATCCTCGTCACCGGTCCGACCGGCAGTGGTAAGTCGACGACTCTCTATTCGGCGATCCGTGAGGTGCTGAATGTTGAAGATAATATCGTCACGGTAGAGGACCCCATCGAGTACACGCTCGAGGGAGTGAACCAGGTCCAGGTCAACACCAAGCAGGGTCTTACCTTTGCAGCTTCCTTGAGGTCGATCCTGCGCCAGGATCCGGATACGATCCTGATCGGAGAGATCCGCGACCAGGAGACCGTAGAAATCGCAGTCAAGGCAGCCCTGACCGGGCACCTGGTCTTCTCCACCCTCCATACCAATGATGCCCCCTCGAGTATCACCAGGGTTGTGGATATGGGAGTTGACCCGTTTCTTGCCGCCTCGGCCCTCGTCTGCGTTTGTGCGCAGCGGCTGGCAAGGAGCCTGTGCGAAGAATGCAGCCGGCCAATGGAGGTGGTGCCGCCAGCGGATTATCTCGAGTCGCTTGGATTCACTGCGAAGGAAACGAAGAAGCTCGAGCTGCTGGAGGCAGTCGGTTGCCAGCGTTGCTCAAATGGCTACAAGGGGAGGTTCGCCCTGCTCGAGACGATGCCGGTGACCAGTCGTCTTCAGCGGGTCATCATCGATGGTGGCTCCGCGATGGATATCAAGGAGGTCGCCCGCGAGGAGGGCATGCTTACCCTGAGGCGCTGCGGGATCCTGAATGCAGCAAGGGGCAGGACCAGCCTCGAGGAGATTCTTCGCGTTACGGTTGGGGATTAAGGGATTTGAAACAGCAGGTTATTGATTCCGGGGAGGTCAGGGATGACCGTTGAAGTATTTTCTTACAGGGCACGTGGGGTGGACGGAAAGACAAGCACCGGGCTCTTGAAGGCCGAGAGTGAAGCTGAGGCTGTCAGCGAGCTTCACCTGGGTGGCCTGACGGTCATCTCGGTTGCAAGGGAAGCCGGCGGTAAGGCGGCTGGAGCCAGCTCCTCCGAAGGTGGTCTCTCCGGATTTCTTTCCCGCGCACGCCAGGTCCCGGCCCACAAGGCCCGGGTCAAGGACAACGAGATGGTCATTTTTACGCGCCAGCTCTCAACCATGGTCGGCTCCGGTATACCGCTGGTCGATGCACTCGAGATCCTGGCCGAGCAGATAGAGAACCAGGGCTTCCGCTCTGTTATCGAGGAAGTCTGTGAGAAGGTGCGGGGGGGGATGGACCTCTCTGAATCACTCAGGCTCTATCCGCGTATTTTCCCTGACATTTACGTCAACATGATCTGCGCCGGGGAGGCCAGCGGCCAGCTGGATACCGTTCTCGAGCGCCTGGCTGAATACCAGGAGTCATCCAGCGCATTGAAGTCGGAGGTCAAGTCCGCAATGACCTACCCCATCGTCTCGCTGTTGATGGTGGTGGGGATCACCTTTTTCCTTCTCGTGTTCGTTATTCCGAAGTTCGAGGATATGTTCACCTCTCTCAATGTCGAGCTCCCCGCGATTACCAAAGCGCTGCTGTCGGCAAGTCTCTTTCTGCGGGAAAACTTTCTCCTCTGGGGTGGGGGGGTAGTTGGACTGGGAATCGCCCTGAGCTACTGGATGCGCTCGGAGAAGGGCATGAATACGAGGGACTGGTTGTTGATCAAGATCCCGGTTTTCGGGCCGCTATTCAAGAAGGTGACCCTCTCCCGATTCTCAAGAACTCTCTCGACGCTCGTTCAGAGTGGTGTGCCCATCCTGGGAGCCCTCGAGATCGTTTCCCAGACCTGTGGAAACCGGGTATTCGCAAGGGCTATTGAGCAGGCTGCAGACAGCGTGCGAGAGGGAGAGCCTCTTGGTGAACCATTGGGCAGGAGCGGTGTATTTCCTCCCATGGTAAGCCGGATGGTGACCATAGGAGAGCGTACCGGCGCCCTGGAGGGGCTCCTGGAGAAAATAGCTGATTTCTACGACCGGCAGGTGAAAACGAGCGTTGAGGGGCTGACCTCGATGATCGAGCCTTTCATGATTGGAATCATGGGATTCCTGGTGGGGGGAATGGTAATGGCCATATTCCTGCCTATTTTCAAGATGGTCGGCAGTATGAATGGCGGCTGAGAAGCCGGCAAGTAGCGTTAATGTCAGGATGCCCGGCCTGAAGGTCCGGGAATGTTCAAACTTGAGGTAGATGATCTGAAAATGCCACCGGGGCAATTGGAAACCTGTAATTCCTGCCGATACATGAATCAGGTAAAGGGAGGTTTCTGAGCGGTTTCAAAGCCTGAGGGCCTGGGGCCGCCGGAGTATTTTTGGGTTTGAATGGTAGTTATGGCTGAAAAAAGCAAGGGTACTGTATTGCCCGGAGCCGGGCGCCTGGTGATGGTCTCCGATGACGAGCCGCACCTTCGGGACCTGCTATCGCTGGTACTCGAAGAGGAAGGTTACGCCGTGGTGTGCGCATCGAGCGGGCATGAAGCGCTGGAGACCTTTCGTAAGTACTCAGACAGCCTTGCCCTCATCATCCAGGACCTGAAGCTCCCCGACCTCGATGGTGTCAGGCTCCTGGCCCGGTACAAGACCGAGGCTCCGCAGATACCGGTGGTGGTGGTTACCGCGTTTTCCACCTGGGATAATGCCGTGGAGGCCATGCGCCTGGGGGCGTACGACTATATCAAGAAACCCTTCGAGGTAGGCGCGATTCGCCAGGTGGTCAACCGGGCAACCGCCGAGAGTCCTGTTTCCCGGGATGGGGCGGGTCTCCAGCAGGATGCGTCTGCCCAGAAGCACGACCTGATCGGCAACCACAGGAGCATCCAGGAGGTGCTGGACCTGGTGAGCCGCGTGGCGCCAACCGACAGCACAGTCCTGATCCAGGGCGAGAGTGGCACGGGAAAGGAGCTCGTTGCCAGGGCTCTTCATGACCGCTCCCAGAGGAGTGAGCAGGGATTCATCTCGGTCAATTGCAGCGCTTTTACCGAGACGCTCCTGGAGAGCGAACTCTTTGGACACAAAAAAGGTTCCTTTACCGGCGCGGTGGCCGACTCAGAGGGCTTCTTCAAGGCGGCCGATAAGGGCACGCTCTTCCTCGACGAGGTTGCCGATATGAGCCTGACGACCCAGGTGAAGATTCTCCGGGTTCTCGAAGAGCGTGTCGTCACCCCCGTGGGCAGCACCCAGGGAGAGCCTGTGGATGTCCGGATCGTAGCTGCGACCAACAAGAATATTCTCGAGGAGATCGAACAGGGCCGCTTCCGTGAGGACCTCTATTACAGGCTGAACGTGATCCCTGTCTGGCTGAGCCCGCTTCGCGAGCGCAAGGAAGACATTCCCCTGTTGGCCGGCTTCTTCCTCAGGAGGCACTCTCTCCGCATGGACAGGGAAGTGACCGGGATCTCGCAGGAGGCTGTCAGCAGGCTCCAGGAATACGACTGGCCGGGCAATGTTCGTGAGCTCGACAATATTATCCAGCGCCACGTGGCACTCTGTAATGGCAGCGAGATCGATTCGGTGCAGCTGCGCGATCAGTCCGCCAGCTCAACCCCTGGTGTGGAAACTCATCTCCAGGAGTTCGGCATACCGGACCAGGGCATGGACCTCGAGGACCGCCTGGGCGAAATAGAGATGGGCTACCTGCGCGAGGCATTGAGGGCTACAGGTGGAAACATGACCGAGGCCGCCAGGCTGCTGGGCATGAGCTACCGCTCGATGAGGTACCGGGTGCAGAAGCTCCGTACCCACGATACAGAGAGATCG
>CAJWZY010000249.1 GCA_913050545.1 uncultured bacterium
CAGCTACAGACATTGATGGTGATTCACTTGTTTATGAATTGTGCTCGCCTTATTCTGGTGCAAGCCAAACCAACCCAATGCCGGGTCCATTTTCTCCGCCACCGGCACCACCATATAGCTTTGTAAGCTTTGTTCCGCCCTATTCAATCACCAATCCACTTAATGGAGCTCCTCAATTCAGCATTGACCCACAAACTGGACTTTTATATGGGGCTCCATCTCAAAGCCCAGCCCGCCGAGCTCTCTGTCCATCCGGACATTGACGATGGTCTTGACCCCGTTGTCCTTGGCGAACTGAAAGTCCGGCTGCGGGAGCTGTCCAGTGAGGATGTACTCTTTGCCGAATTCGAAACATCTTCCCCTTAGAGGAACAAGGGCCTCAGATTCTACGGGTGTGAGCAAGGCCTCGTTGAAGGGGGCGCTTTCACCTTTCGATGGGGGCGCTGCGCAGCAGCCGTTAATAAGAATGGCCGCGCCGATAGCCAGGGCGGCTGCGGGCAGGTTTCTGAAGGTACGGTTAAGGTCGGACTTCATCACGGCTGGAGGCTCCTGATTCCCTTTAAGGTGAATTTTCACCGGCCTGAAATAACCGGCAAGCGAGAGTATAAACTGACGCTATCCAGACCGGAAAGTTACTTTTGCTTTACTGTGACGGTCTTTGGGCTCTGGATATTCAATATGGGTGGCCTTGTTCAGCCCGCGGCGCTAATTGGTCAGATGAAGCCCTTTATCCCTTTCCCGCGGCCATTTATACTGACAAGCGGAATGACGCTTTAACCCGGTGGATCCATCGATGATGAAATTGCCTCGACCCGCTACGCGATTCGGTTTCTTCTTTCACATCCTGCTGTTTGCATTTCCGCTGGCGGCCGAGGAAAAGATTTCTTCCCAGGAGCGCGAGTTTTTCGAGAATAAGGTCCGGCCGCTTCTCTCTGAGAAATGCTACAAGTGCCATTCAGCCGGGCGCAAGCCTCCGAAGGCCGAGCTCTACCTGGATACCCGCCAGGGCGTTCTGGCTGGAGGGGAGAGCGGCCCCGCCCTGGTTCCCGGGGCGCCATCAAAAAGCCTGCTGATCGAGGCGATCCGATATGAGAACCCGGACCTCCAGATGCCGCCGAAGAAGAAGCTCTCCGCTGAGCAGATTACCGTCCTGGAAAAATGGGTCCGGCTGGGCGCTCCCGATCCCCGCATTGGAAAGAAGGCCGCAGCGAAAAAGGATGAGGAAGCCTTTGATGTTCATGAGCGAAAGGAAGCTCATTGGTCCTGGAGGCCGGTTGTCAATGCAGCTCCTCCCGCTGTCAAAGACCGGGGTTGGCCGCGCTCCCCTCTGGACCAATTCGTCCTCTCGAAACTCGACAAGGCGGGGATTGAGCCGAATCCGGATGCTTCCCGGCGGACATTGATCAAGCGGACCTCTTACGCCCTTACGGGGCTGCCGCCGAGCGTCGATGATGTGGAGCAATTCGTTGCGGATAAATCCCCCGAAGCTTTTTCCGCGCTTGTCGACAACCTCTTGAAATCTCCCCACTTCGGTGAGCACTGGGCCCAATACTGGCTGGACCTGGTGCGGTTTGCCGAGACCAAGGGGCATGAGGCCGACTACCCGATCCCGGAGGCCTGGCGGTACAGGGACTATGTCATCAGGGGGTTCAATTCCGATGTGCCGTATGATCAGTGGATTATCGAGCACCTTGCCGGCGATCTCGTCAGGTCTCCCCGGATTGACCCCGAGCTCAGGACGAATGAGTCCATCCAGGGGACAGGCTTCTGGCACCTGGGGGAGGCGACCCATTCGCCTGTCGATATTCGCGGTGAGGAAGCTGAACGCATCCATAACCAGATTGATGTTTTCTCAAAGACCTTTCTCGGGCTGAGTCTTGGCTGCGCCCGCTGTCACGCGCATAAATTCGATGCGATCTCGCAGGAGGACTATTATGCGATGTACGGGTATATCCAGAGCTCCGGGTTCCAACTGGCCGATGTGCTCGAGCCTGCGCGGAAGAAGGAGGCTGCCGAGGCGCTCCTGGGTTTGCGGGAGACCGAAGCCCGAAAAATAAACGACTCATTCGCCAGGGGGAAGCGGGCCCAGTTCGAGCGACTCCCTGAGTACCTGGCGGCTGCCGCAGATGTCCTGAAGCTTGGTCCGCTGGCGGGCGCTCCGGCGGGAGACTCCTCTGATGTTGTCTTCGAAGATTTTGAAAAACCCGGCTATGCCGGCTGGATTGTGAAGGGCCTGGCCTTTGGAGGCGGGCCGCGCAGCCAGGCGAACCTTCCCGATCACCAGGGCGACGTGGGGGCCAGGGGGAAGGGGTTTGTGAATTCCCATTCCTACGCGGTCAAGGGGAAGGTCCATGCCGGGGATGGGTTCATCGGCAGTATGCACTCTGCGCATTTCAAGATTGAGCGGCGTTTCATCAATCTCCTGGTCGGCGGGGGCTCACATAAGAACAGCACCTGTGTTGACCTGGTTGTCAATGGAAAGCCGGTAGCGTCAGTCGTCGGTCCTAATTCAAACAGGATGGTCGCCCGCTCCATCGATGCCAGTGCCTGGGCCGGAGCCCGAGCCCAGCTGAGGATCCTGGATAACGCCAAGGGCGGCTGGGGCAATATCGGGGTTGATCATATTGTCTTCAGCAATACGGCGGCAGCTGGCCCGGCTGAGGCCGGTGACGATGCGGGGCTGGCCGGCAGGATCGTCGAGGTCGCCGGCAAGCGGAAGATTCAGCGGGATGTCCTGCGGAGAGTTGTGGCTCATGTCGAGAGAGCGAAGAAAGATGTCCACGACCCGCTCCACGCTTTCTCAAAGCTCTGCGCGGCCGAGAACAGCCAGGCTGCTGCAAAGGTGCGAGCTTCGGTTGTCGATCAATTGCGACGCGCGGAGGCAGGACACCAGGCTCGCCTGGCGGCCAGGAAGGTGGTCAGCAATGTGAAAAACGGAGAACGAAACTACACGAAGGTTGAGAGGGAGTGGACTGAGCGAGAGGACCTGGTCGTGGACTATGATGATCCGGGGGCAGAGGGCTGGATTGTTAGCGGCTATCGCTTTGGCGCCGGGCCTCTGCGCCGGGGCCAGCTGCTCGTCGGCGATGAGGGGCGACCCGTGAGGGAATATGTCGAGGTTGGGCGTGCCGATGCGGGCGAGGCGTCGCGGAAATTTTACGGCATGTTGCGCACTCCGACTTTTAAGGTTGTTGGTGACACCCTGTGGTACAGGGTGAGGGGGAACTGCGAGGCCTTCCTCGCAGTTGATTCGCACAGGACGGTTCATGGGCCCCTTCACGGAGGGGTCAGGAAGAGGATCAAGGGAGCTGCGAACACCTGGCGCTGGCATTCGCATCCCGTCCGGAATTATCTCGGGCATCGAATTCATATCGAGTTTTCTAATTTCAGCGAGAACTTCGCCGTGGCCCGGGTTGAGTTCAACGCCGGCACTCCTGTTGATGGGTCTCCCGTCAACCAGGTGGTACTGAAGCATATTGCCGGGCTGAAGGAGCTCAGCGTAATGGGCGCGGCAGCGGCCTTTTCGAAGCAGTTGATAGCCAGCATGAATGCCCTGGGCTCTGGAGCTTCCGGAGTGGAGGACCGCGGCGGCCATGCGCGTCTCCTGAACTGGGCGATCGGGCGAGAAGACATGCTCGAGGCGCGCAGGCCTGGAGATCTTGAGAAGCTTGTCGCTGACTACAGGAAAAGCAGGTCAGAGCTGGAGAAGACTATTCCCGGTACCCTCAGGACCCTCGCCCTGCTCGATGGGAGCGGCGAAAATGAACCCCTGCATATACGCGGGAATCACAAGAACAGGGCCAGGGAGAACGTGCCGAGGTCAATACTCACCGCGCTGAGAAATCCCAGTGAAAAGCCAGGCGGCCAGGCCAGGGGCAGCGGCCGCCTCGAGCTTGCAGTGAGGCTCGCTGATCGAAAGAATCCCCTGGTGGCTCGTGTCATGGTCAA
>CAJWZY010000250.1 GCA_913050545.1 uncultured bacterium
CCTACGAAGCTCTCGGTGAGGGGGTCCAGTACGGTCCTGCCGACCGCGCTGTCGATGGTAAACCAGGCACCGACGATTCCCAGGTGGCCTCCCAGGCCGGTTCGATTGCGTTCACGGCCGAGATCGGTCGGGCTTCCATTATTGGTGATGGCAAGACCTACGTTGAAGAACGGATCAAAGACACAGCCGGCAAGCATGGCGCTGCTGCTGAGATTTTCAACACATCCGTTGGGAGTGTTGAAAATATCAGAGCCCGCGAGGGAGAATACCCAGGCCTGCTTCTCTGTGTCGGGATGGATGGCGTCGTCGACCTTGCGCGGCATGGCAACAGGGTTGGTGCCGCAGCGCCCCACCTGGTCGCCCCGTAAGGGAGCCGCGGAATACTCCATGTGCTGGATATGGGTCAGGTACTGGTCGTCCTTGGCTTCGAAAAAGCGCAACCCGCCAACCGGCCCGCCTCCTGCCTGGAAGTAGGCAACGAACACCTGGTCGAGCAGGGGGGTTTCAGGGCAGGTCCCATCGGAGTTTCCGTGGGTAATGAGTACAGCGTTACCCATGCCCTGGACGCCGTCAGGGGTATAGTTATTGAACTGTCCGAGGTTGACAGCGTAGGGGGTGTTGATCCGGGGAGCGTCGAGCTTGACGCTAGAGATCAGTATGAAGGCTCCAACTCCGGGATCGTACACTTCGATGCTGGTTTTTCCGTCGGCCTCTCCCCTGCCTACGGCGCCGGGGAATTTTTCGCCGGGTGCAAAGCCTGAGACGGCGCTCAGGGTCTCCATGCCGCCGGCAAGGAGGTAAATGTCGTCGCCGCCCTGGTAGATCTTGTCGATGCCGGCGAGCCGGGCTACGGCGTGACCTGAACGGCCACGCGCACCTGCCATCGTGGCCGGCCCAGCGGCTGAGCTCCTGCTCATCAGGATGTCAAATTCATTCGAGTTGGGAGAGAACACCTCGACGATATTCGTCGAAGGGAAGCGGGGCTCCTGCTGGTCGATCGGTCCGCCGCCCTGCCCGCCTTGTCCCGGTATCGCGATGACCACATCGACCTGGGTCTGTCCGCCGGTAATGAGCAATTCACCATTGGGCAACCTGGTCACCTTGTGGCGGAAGCGGGGTAATTCCATCGGGTCCTCGATGGGCGTTGACTGCCTGGTGTTCGGATCGAATTTCTCGGCCTGGGCCTTGGGAGCTCCCTGGCTCATATTGTCGGTTCCACCGATGATGATGAACTCGCCGTTGGTGAGCTCCGTTACAGTATGCAGTATGCGGGGGCCTTCGATCATCGCGATCGGGTTGCCCTCGATGTCGGTATCAATCCAGACACCGGTTTCGCTTTCGACCACAGGAGAATCTTCGTCCAGGGTCGATTGGTCGTAGAACTCGACGGAGTCAAGCGCGGAGAGTCCACGCTCATCGGAGCCTCCGAAGACGTAGGCCAGGCCACCGCTGTGGGTCATCCCACCATGCAGGTAGCGGGGGATGTTCATCTCGCCGGTCTGTTTGTAGGGGATGTAGTTGTTGTTTTCGTCGAATTCTTCCAGTGCCGGAGCTGACTGCAGCAGGTTGGAGATGCCGCCGCCGGCATAGGGGGTTCCGATGTCGCAACCGCCTGAGGCCACCAGGATGACCATGCAGCTAAGACAGCAGACGAGTCCGTAGAGGGCTTTTTCAATACGCCCGAATGTATTCGATCTCAAGTTATCACCATTTACAGCGTTGTTGGCGGTTTCAGTAGAGTGCTTCATTTCTCAACCTCAGCTTTTTTGGGGGGTCGCTATTCGCAGGTTCCGCAGCAGTATTGTCCTGGAACGAAATTTTTCGGTTTCGTTCTCAGGCACTGGATGAAATCCAGAGAGAAATGCTGCTGCAGGAGACACCGGGAATCCCCGATTTCAGATCTTTTAAATATACAGTATCAGGTTGTTTGACCCCAGTATTAGGGCCATCGACAATTGGGGACGCCTATATGTATGGCAAAAAATATTCCAAAGAGACATTTTCTGCCCAATTCCTTTCGGAATTCAGGAGGCGGCCACAAATGGCTACTATATTTGAGCTTAGTGTTTTCCTTGCCAGCCTTCAGCAAGCCGGCTTTTAGAGATCCTCCCAATAATCCCGAGATTACCGGGCGTTAGGGAAACACATTAACCATCGATTTTACAGGCAATTAAGCCCTTAGAATACCCTCTTTTTAGCGCTGCCGGACAGACTTACCGGAAGTTTTTTATCAACTTATCAGCGAGGGCTGCCTTTGCCGAAACTCCTGGCTGCTCCCGAGGGCCCGCCTGCGCCTTTGACGGCATTCATGGCGCGTTCCCTTAAGCCAGGAGCCGGATTACGGCCCCTGGGGTTCTGGCCTCTTCCAGAGGCTCCACGGCCGCCTCGCTCGGTCAGGCGGTCACGCAGGCTGCCCTTGCCGCGTCCCTTGCCCCTGCCGTCCTTGGTGAGGTCGGCACCGAAGGTGTTGACCGCTCCATCTGCCCCGGCTTCCCTGCCGCCAGCGCCTCCGGCGCCTCCGGCAGCTGCCAGGTCCTCATCTTCAATCGGGATCGCAATGCGCCTTGAGGCGAGCAGGGGGACCATTGTCGTAAATGTATTCACCACCGGGTTCCTGTCGTTGTTCTTTCCCTTTTCCAGGATCTCATTGCCGGAGCCGGAGTAGATCTGCAGCTCGATTCGTACTGCCACCGGGATCGCAGCGGCCTGCTGCTCCTGGTCGATGGCCTGGCCTTCCTCTTCGGCAGCCACATCGCCGGTTACGCGGGGGATATTGCTGCGGGTTCCGGCCAGGCTGCTTTCCTCTTCCTGGCGGATCAACATCTCCTCGATATTCTTCCTGGAGTCCCACTCATCCCACCAGCTGTAGCCATCGAAATATTCTATCCGCAACGACTTGACCTTGTCGTAGATGCTGTAGTTGAGGCCGGGGGCGTTGGTGATGTCGCGCTTGGCAAAATCGATCATTTCTTTGCGGTAGAGGGTGTAGGTCGGGTACCTGCTGCTGACCTGGTTGGGTTTAAGATGGTAGCCGACGACGGTCAGGGTGCGCAGGTTGTCCCATTCCATGAAATCTCCGCCGGGAGTGGGGTCCACGGTGCTGACGAAGTACACGGAGTCATCCTCCTGGTTCTCGCTTCCCTCGCTTCTGCCGTCGAAGACCTGGTTGTTGAGCTGCTCGGTGCATCCCTTGAACACGGCGCCTGCAAGATCTCTGCGCATCAGGCTCAGGATGCCCTCGCCGACCTTTTCAGGAACCGTGATCTCGATCACATGGCGCTCGGTGTCGATACAGTTGCTGAAGATCTGGTAGGACGTGCTCAGGACCCACGCCAGCAGCATCATCGCGATCACGATCTCGATGAGCGTGAAGCCGTTCTGTCGCGAGCCTGCCGGGTGGTCACCGTGGAGCTTGCTGTTCCTGCTGCTGGTGTTTTTCATCTTCCGCCTCCGGGGAGGAGTCCCTCGTCGTAGGCCGGGTCTCCGTAGAGAAGGGTGGGCTCTCCATCATCCGAGCGCAACTGCTGGTCTTCTAGCCAGAGCTCGCTCGGGAAGGTCCAGACCGTATAGGAAACACTGGATTCTTTTCTCCCGTCCTCACCGTCCGAGCCGCCCTGGCCGTCGGGTACCGTGACGGTAATGCGGTACTCAAGGAGAATCTGTTCACCCTGGCTTTTCAGCTGTGGGGGATCAATCACCCAGGTCCACTCCCTGGAGCCGGGAAAAACCGGCTCTCCATCTTCCTCGAAGGTGCCGTCGGCTTCCACTAGGTTGCCGTTTTTGTCCTCTACGAAGTTGATATGGTCGTGGAGCTTGTTCTGGGCGTAGCCCTTGATCTGGCGCTGGCGGGTGTAGTTGCCTGAGCGCGCACGCGACTCTCCCAGGGTGTTGAGCATGGGTACGAGGAAGGTGGCGAGCATCGCGAGGGCTATGACCAGCTCC
>CAJWZY010000251.1 GCA_913050545.1 uncultured bacterium
CATCGGAGGGGTTTTTAAGGCCCAGGATGAGGCGGCCCTCGCCATCGATGGATCCGGGGGCGATATCGAGATAACCAGGCTCCAGCGTGTTGAATTCCCGCAGCTCCTCCTTCTCGCCGGTAAATACCGAGAGAAGGGCCGGACCTGTTTCTCCGCCGGGTGGAGCTGCAATCCGGTAGCGCAGCTTGAGGGGAGCTTTTGAATCCCGCAGGTGCCCGAGTCCTTCGAAGACGAAGCCCCTGCTCCTGCCTGGTCCCAGGCTTCGCCAGCGGCGCGGCACGAGCCGGGCCAGTTTTTTTCGTGCCTGCTCAATTCCCAGCAGGGTGATACTCGATTCATCCAGGGGACCCAGATCTCTCCGGGTGGCCTCTTTCTCTCCCAGGCGGTAGAGGGTGCCGGGTTTTTCAGTTTTTAACTTCTCCAGCTGCAGCTCGACCTGCCTGCCGAGGGCCGGGTAGGGTTGCGCGGGCAGGAATTCCCGCGCAGTGAGTATCTCTTTCTCGATAAGATCTGAATCCATGGCGTCCAGCCCCGGGCGCGCGCCGATGTGGTGAACCGTGAAAAGGTAGATCACGGTCATGGCCACGCTCAGCATGATCGCGTTCAGGATTACAAGCCCCAGCCATTTTCCTGCCAGGTAGCGGATCCTGCTCACGGGCTTGACTGCCAGGGTCTCGATCAGCTTCTCTTCAATTTCCCGGCTGAGGGTTTTGCAGGATAGCAGCAGGGTGAGCATCCCCGCGAAGATAGAGGTGATGGAGAATGCGTAGCCGAGGTAGGTCTGGACCATGTAGCGCACCGGCGTTTCTTCCTGGTGGGGGATGGTCAACGCGCAGAGCGCGATAAAGAGAACCACCAGGAAGGCGGGTGCGGCTCTCGTGCCCATGGATTCGGCGAGAACAGTGCGGGCTACCGCCGACATTTGCCCCCCGTAGCCCAGGAGCTGGCGGGCACCCCGGTAGAGCGTGGCGAAGAGCAGGCAGCAAAGCAGCAGGGCTGTTGTGCTCCTTGTAAAGAAGGAGTCGAGGAAGCTCCCTGTTCCGCTGAAGAGATAGAGAACGCAGCTGGCGGCGAATAACACCAGCGGGACGGCGAGGAGAAGAGGGAGTGAAGCCCTCTTTCGAGACCTGGTGTTTTCGTTTTCGGGAAGCAGAGCGCTCATTTCAGCCGGCGTCCTTGTCGTTGCTCTCGTCCTTCTGCCCGGCTTCTTCTGTTTCTTTCCTGGCGAGGAAGCTGGCCACGCCGCTGCCTGTAACGGCTCCGCTGGTTTCGGCTCCTTCCCGCCGGGCTTCTTCGACAAGGTCGAGGAAGAATTCTTCAAGGCTCTGGCGGGGAGATTCGGCCTTGCGCAGGGAGAGCCCCCCGGAGTCTTTGAGCACCTTCTCAATCGAGGCAATGGTTTCTTCATCGAGGCGGTCGGTTTCAAGGATGGTCGACTGCGGGGAGCTGAGAAGCTCATCAATAGATCCTTCAGCCCGTTTTTTCCCGCCGTAGAGTACAGTGACCCGGTCACAGACGTCCTCGACATCCGCCAGTCGATGGCTGCTCAGCAGGATGCTCTTGCCCTCTTCCTTCAGCCGGAGAATGAGCTCCTTTACCTCCCGGGCGCCTATCGGGTCGAGGCCGGTGGTGGGCTCATCGAAGATGAGCAGGTCGGGGTTGTTGATCAGCGCCTGGGCAATCCCTATACGGCGCTGCATTCCCTTGGAAAATTCTGCCAGCGGGCGGTGCTCCATTCCCTGCAGCCCGACCATCTCGAGGAGCTCTGCGATTCTTCTGCTGCGGGTATCCCGGGGAATGTTGAAGAGCCTGGCGTAGTAATCAAGTATTTCGCCGGCATCGAGGAAGCCGTAGAGGTAGGACTCCTCGGGCAGGTAGCCGATACGGTTTTTTGCGCTCACGTTGCCGGGTGGCTTTCCGAACACCTCGATGTCGCCGCTGGTGGGGAAGAGAAGTCCCAGCAGCAGCTTGATGGTGGTGGATTTTCCGGCGCCGTTGGACCCGAGCAGGCCATGGACCTCGCCGGGAAGGATGGACAGGTCGAGGTTGTCGAGCGCGACGACCCGGGGGCGGAACCAGAAATCCTTGAAGATCTTCGTAAGCCCGGTTGCTTTTACAAAGGGAGGTTCCTGGCTGGACTGCATTCTGGAGCGTTCCGTTACCGTGTGCCGTCGATCTGTAACACTCGCGCTGAGTTGCGTTCAATCCCCACACAAGGGGAAGAGTTCTCTTCGAACGACATCCTGCCCCTGTGAGGAAACGAGTTCCAGCGAAAACAGGCCTTTTTCAAGCCGGGAATCAGCCGGTTTCGCGTCCCTCGAAGAGAGCGGAAGCGAGGCAGAGGATGGCGCCAATAAACAATACGGTGTAGGCGCTGACCATTGCGATGTAGGCCGGAGATATCGGGATCTCGAGGGAGATGGCATCGGACATCCAGTGCAGCTGCAGATTCGGCGCAAAGGAAAGATCACTTGAGAGCCCGAGCAGGAAGACACCGAATAAGATCAGCAGGGTGGAGAGCTGTCGAAGACGGGTCGAGCAGGCGATTGCAACCGAGGCAAGCAGCCACAGGGCCTGCAGGATGAGCAACAGCGCCAGGAGCACCTGCCCCGTCGGTTTTCCCTCGCCGGTGAACTCGGTGGAGACAGGCTGGAGACTCCAGCTCTTGTCGACAATCAGCACCAGCCCCCAGGCGAGGGGAAGAAAGACCGCCAGCAACGCAGAGAGGGC
The DNA here is from genome assembly GCA_913050545.1 of uncultured bacterium. Lineage (GTDB taxonomy): Bacteria > Planctomycetota > UBA8108 > UBA8108 > UBA8108 > UBA8108. Next base: position 2,731 of record CAJWZY010000251.1, read on the forward strand.
TGTGGGAAAATTCCAGCTGCGAAAGTAATTGCCCCAGGCGGCCACCAGGAGCGCGAGGCCCAGGGCGATGGTCCCGAAGCTGATGACGGGTATATCGGCGGTGTCCCAGGCAGCCGAGATCGCTCCATGCCGGACTCCCAGCAGGAACACCATGGTCCAGATCCAGCAGGCAAGGCTGATGACGGCGCAAACCCCCAGGTACTTTCCTGAAATGAACACCTGCTTCGCCACCGGCTTGGTGAGGACCGCCAGGATGGTCTTATTGTCGATCTCTGCAGAGATCGACCCGGTAGCTGTAAAGGCGCTGAGGAAGAGGCCGCCCAGGAGAATGGTGCTGAGCCCGAGATCGATGAGCAGTTTTTGGTCCTCGCCGAGGGTGAGGATACTGATGGCAGGGTTGAGGGCCAGCAGCAGGCTCACGGCGCCCAGGATGGAAATGAAGGCCGGCTGCCTCAGGGACTCGATGAAGGTGTTGGCGGCAATTGTAAGTAGCTTTGAGATCATTGGACGCCGGTGGGCTCCGGTGATTTCCGCTTGGCGGTAGAACAGGGGGTGCCGGTTATTTTTACCACAGGGTGCGGCAGGGGTCGAGCGTGGCGCAGGAACTAGTCCATCGTCGGCTCCCGAAACGGGTGGTACAATGGTCCGTGGTCGAAGTTCCGCGGGATTGCGCTGCAGCAGTAGCAGCAGAAGAAGCAGTGGGTTCGTTCAAAAAGGTATGTCACCCGATGTATGAGACCAGGCGCCATCATGGAAAGAGATTCGGAAGCTCGTGCGCGTGCTTCCTGCTGTGCCTCATTCTCTGGGCACCTTTTGCCGGGGCGCAGGAGGACGCGGGCGGCCTCTGCGGCGATGCCAACGGCGACCTCGGCCTGGATCTTGGTGACGTGATCCATATTCTTACCTGGCTCTACCGTGGAGGGGAGGAACCGCGTTGTGGCGAGCTGGCCTGTATAGACGTCAACTCCGATTCGACCTCCGATCTCAGCGACGCAATCTCCCTGCTCGAATGGCTGTTCTCCGCTGGCGATGAGCCCGATTGCAATGCTCCGCGGCCGCCTGTTTACGAGCTCGGCTATGTTTCGCTGTCCTTTTCCGGTTCTCCAGGGAGCCGCGGTGAGATACCGATCGATGTTTTCTACCCGGCTGATGAGGAGGGAGAGGCTGCAAGGCCGGCCGCAGGGCGGTTCCCCCTGGTGGTGTTCGGCCA
>CAJWZY010000252.1 GCA_913050545.1 uncultured bacterium
CCCAGGGGAGCACCTCTATGTGCCGACCACTTTTCGGATAAGAGATCACGCCAACCTCGGCCTCATCGTTACGGATCGCTTCGTACACCTTGAGTGGATGGTAATATTCGAGGCGAACCGTTGAGCCGGGGTTCTCCTGCATGTAGCTGCGAACAATTTCATTGAGAGAGTGCAGGCCCACGGAATAGATCGAGACAACCCGCACCTGCCCCTCCGTTGAATTTCGCTTCCTGTTGATCGCGTCCAGCACCCTGTTGTGCTCACCGAGAATCTGCAGGCACCCTCTGTAATACAGCTCCCCCTCTTCGGTCACCTGCAGGGGTCGGTAGCTACGGTCGATCAACTTGAAACCAAGGACCTGTTCAAGGTGGGCGATCTGCTGGCTCGCGGCAGACTGGGTAACCCCTACCCTCTCCGCTCCCCTGGAGAAACTTCTTTGCCGGACAACCTCGCAGAAAACGCTAATGGCCTGGAGGTTCAGCCCGCTTGTTCGACCGATGCTCAGATCCTGCATAATAATATAAGATAACCTTATACAGTGCTTATTCCCAATCCAATTGACTAATTCTATGCTATATGGCAATCTTAAGGGTCCACCTTGAGGTGAGTGAAGCGTGTGACGACCCGGGACGAAACCAGGTACATTCCTGCTCGTCCCTTCTTTATTTTCGGTGACGTAAACAATGGCCCACAAAGGCTTTCCAAAAAAGTCAGGCTTGTACGACCCGCGCAACGAAAAGGACAGTTGCGGGGTTGGCTTTATTGCAGACATCCAGGGCCGCCGCAGCCACCAGATCCTTCTCGATGCCAGGGACATGCTCGATAGCATGAGCCACCGGGGAGCCTGTGGCTGCGAAGCAAACACCGGCGACGGGGCAGGATTCCTTACAGCCCTTCCTCACGAGTTCCTCGCACGGGTTGCCTCAGAAGACCTTGGCCGAGACCTTCCTCCCCCGGGCCAGTTTGCTGCCGGCAATGTATTCCTTCCACGTGGGGATGAGTTCCGCCAGCGCTGCAAAGATGAGGTCGAGGCGATTATCCAGTCCGAGGGGCAAGAGGTCATAGGCTGGCGCCCGGTGCCAACCCGCAGAGCCGAAGCAGACATCGGCCCATCCGCCCTCGCCAGTGAGCCCGTGATCGAACAATTGTTTGTCGGAGCCCGGGGCCTCGAGGGAGATTCCTTCGAGCGCCAGCTTTACGTAATCCGTAAACGCTCAAGCCTGCTCCTCAGGGCCCTCGATGAAGAGGAGGCGGAGGCCTTCTATATCTGCAGCCTCTCCACCAAGGTCATCATCTACAAGGGGCAGCTCATGAGCGAGCAGGTTGTCCCCTACTTCCCTGATCTCGAAGAGCCCGACTACACCAGCCACCTGGCCATGGTGCACTCCAGGTTCTCGACCAACACCTTCCCCTCCTGGGATCGCGCACAGCCCAATCGTTTCATGTCGCACAACGGAGAGATCAACACCCTCCGCGGCAACATGAACTGGATGGCCGCACGCGAAGGCGTCATGGAGTCCTCCTTGTTCGAGGGAGGCATAGATAAATGCTTCCCCGTCTGCGAGCCTGACTGCTCCGACTCCGGAACTTTCGACAACGTCCTTGAGTTCCTCCTGATGGCAGGAAGATCCCTGCCGGAGGCTGTCATGATGATGATTCCGGAGGCCTGGCAGAACCACGAATCGATGGACAGGTCCAAGCGGGACTTTTATGAATACCATTCTGCTCTCATGGAGCCCTGGGATGGCCCGGCCTCCATCGCGTTCACAGATGGGCACTATATCGGGGCCGTGCTTGACCGCAACGGCCTGCGCCCCAGCCGCTATTACGTCACCCACGACGACAAGGTCATCATGGCCTCGGAGGTCGGCGTGGTCGATGTCGATCCCGAGAACGTCAAGTTCAAAGGCCGGCTGCAGCCCGGGAGAATGTTCCTGGTCGACTTCGAGCAGGGAAAGATCATCGACGACGAAGAGCTCAAACAGGAGATGGCAGGCCGAAGGCCATACGGTCAATGGGTCGAATCCCGAGCCCTGGACCTCGACAGCCTGCCTGCCGCCGCCCCGGAAACCTGCCTTGAAGAAAAAGAGCTTCTCAGCAGGATGCAGGCCTTCGGATATACCGTTGAGACCCTGTCCTTCATGCTGCGCCCCCTGGTGACCGAAAAGCGTGACCCCGTAGGCTCAATGGGAAACGACTCAGCCCTGGCCTGCCTCTCTGACCAGCCACGGATGATCTACGATTACTTCAAGCAGCTCTTTGCACAGGTCACCAACCCCGCAATTGACTCCATCCGCGAAGAGATGGTCATGTCGCTGGAGTGCTTCATTGGGCCTGAAGGAAACCTGCTGGAAGCCACGGAAGGACAGGCGACCAGGCTCCGGGTCCCCCACCCGATCCTCACCAATGAAGAGACCGCCGCGCTGAAGAACATTGACCAGGCTGGCTGGAAGACCAGGGTCATCGACATCACCTACCCCGGCAGCGAGGGAGAGGAAGGGCTCTCTGCCGCCCTTGACCGGATATCTGCGGAAGCCGAAGACGCGATCGACTCGGGATACAGCCTCGCCATACTTTCCGACAGGGCAGTCGAACCTGGCCGGGTAGCCGTCAGCTCCCTTCTTGCCTGCGGCGCCGCCCATCATCACCTCGTCAAACAGGCAAAAAGAACGAGGATAGGGATCATCCTGGAGACCGCAGAGGCCCGGGAGGTTCACCATCATTGCCTGCTCATTGGCTACGGCGCCGATGCCATCAACCCTTACCTTGCCTTCGAGGCCCTGTGGCAGTCCCGCAGGGAGGGGCTCTTCCCCGATGAATATTCCGACGAAAAAATAGTCGCGGGTTACCGCAAAGGCGTCGCAAAGGGAATGCTCAAGGTGATGGCCAAGATGGGGATCTCTACCCTTCAGAGCTACAAGGGCGCCCAGATCTTCGAGGCGGTAGGAATCCAGGATGAGGTCATCGACCGGTGCTTCTGCGGAACCGCCAGCAGGATCCAGGGGGTCGGCTTCGACGTGCTGGCCGCCGAAGCGCATCGCCGTCACGCTGTTGGCTATCCAGCAACCGAAGGTGTCCAACCTGCCGTCCTCAACAACCCGGGCGAATATCATTGGCGGGCAACTGGCGAACGGCACATGTGGAACCCTGAGAGCATTTCCGAAATACAGATGGCCGCCAGGTCGAACGACCCGGATGCCTACTCCAGGTTCTCAAAGCTTGTCAACGAAAGCGACCGGAGTCGCTGCACTCTTCGCGGCCTTCTCGAGTTCAAGCCCGAAGCGGGCCCCGGACCCATTTCAATCGACGAGGTGGAGCCTGCCAGCGAAATCGTCAAGCGGTTCTGTACCGGCGCAATGAGCTTCGGCTCGATTTCAGCAGAGGCCCACGAAACCCTTGCTGTCGCCATGAACCGAATGGGAGGCAAATCCAACACCGGGGAAGGCGGCGAGGATCCGAAGCGATTCATCCCCCTGGAAAACGGCGACTCGAAACGCTCCGCGATCAAGCAGGTCGCCTCCGGAAGATTCGGAGTGACCATCTGGTATCTCACCAATGCCGACGAACTCCAGATCAAGATCTCCCAGGGAGCCAAGCCGGGCGAAGGCGGCGAGCTCCCGGGCCACAAGGTCGATGAAATCATCGCCAGGACCCGGTACTCAACCCCCGGTGTCGGGCTGATCAGCCCCCCGCCCCATCACGATATTTACTCCATCGAGGACCTCGCCCAGCTGATCCACGATCTGAAAAACGCCAACCGTTCAGCACGGATCAGCGTCAAGCTGGTCTCCGAGGTCGGCGTTGGAACGATTGCAGCAGGGGTGGCAAAAGCACACTCGGACCACATATTGATCAGCGGCCACGACGGGGGAACCGGCGCGTCTCCGCTGACCAGCATCAAGCACGCAGGGCTCCCCTGGGAGCTCGGCATCGCCGA
>CAJWZY010000253.1 GCA_913050545.1 uncultured bacterium
AAGAGCGGCAAGGAGATGTGGCGGGAGCGAAGCGCCGGCAAGGGCTCCATCGTGGTGGTCGACGGCAAGATCATCCTGCGGGCGGAGAACGGGCCCATCGCCCTCGTCGAGCTCAACCCGAAGGCCTACAAGGAGATCAGCCGCTTCGACCAGCCTGAGCGGTCGAGGGCCAAGGCCTGGCCCCACCCGGTGGTCTCCAACGGCATCCTCTACATCAGGGACCAGGACATCCTGCTGGCCTACGACCTGCGGAAATAGCCGGGGCTCCCGGTCCCGGGCTATCAGGTGATGAGCTCCTTGACCACCTTGCCGTGAACATCGGTGAGGCGGAAATCACGCCCATTGTAGCGATAGGTCAACCGCTTGTGGTCGATACCGAGCTGGCGCAGCATGGTGGCGTGCAGATCGTGGACCTCGACGACATCCTCGGCCGCGTGGTAGCCCAGGTCGTCGGTCGCCCCGTAGGTAATCCCCGGCTTGACGCCGCCGCCGGCCATGAACATGGAGAAACCCATCATGTGATGGTCGCGCCCGTCACCCTGGGCCATCGGGGTGCGGCCGAACTCGCCTCCCCAGATCACCAGGGTTTCATCCAGCAATCCGCGCACCTTCAGATCGGTAAGTAATGCCGCAGCCCCCTGGTCCACGGCTGCGCACTGGCGGCGGTGATCCCGTTCGAGGGTCCCATGCTGATCCCAGCCCGTGTGATAGAGCTGTACACAGCGAACCCCTTTCTCCACCAGCCTCCGAGCCAGCAGGCAATTGTTTGAAAAGGAAACCTCCCCGGGTTTCGTCCCGTAGAGCTCATGAACTTTCTGCGGTTCCTTGCTGATGTCCATCAGCCCTGGGACACTCGACTGCATCCTGTAGCCAAGCTCGAAGGCCTCGATCCGGGTCCTGATCTCAGGGTCCCCTACCCGGTCAAAGTGACGATTGTTCATCCAGCCAATCAGATCGAGCTGGCTCCTGCGCACCCCGGGATCAACCCCAGGTGGATTGGACAGAAAGAGCACGGGGTCACCCTTTGAACGAAACTGCACGCCCTGGTGCCTGCTGGGAAGAAAACCGCTGCCCCAGTAATTTGTCAGGAGAGGCTGAAGCTTGACCCCCGAAACCAGGACCGTGTAGGCGGGAAGGTCGGTGTTCTCGCTCCCCAGTCCCCAGGAGAGCCAGGCCCCCAGCGATGGTTTGCCGAAGGTTACGAAACCCGTATTCATCATGGTCACGGCAGGATCATGATTGAAGGTGTCGGTATGAAGTGACCGGATAATGCACAGCTCATCAGCCACCTCAGCGGTTCGAGGAAGAAGATCAGAGATCACATTTCCGGATTTCCCCCGTGGACGCAGCTTGAATGGAGACCCTTTCACCTTGGGGCTGGCGGACTTGATCATGGCAAACTCGTGGTTGCGAATAATCTCCTCCGGCATCGGTTTTCCATTGAGCTTCCGCAGCAGGGGCTTGTCATCAAAGAGATCGACATGGGAGGGCCCACCGGACATAAAAAGACTGATCACCCGCTTGGCCCGGGGAGCGAAATGGGGCCCCCGTGGTACCCCTTGCCCTGTCGCCGCCGCCCCGAGGAGAGATGACAGGGCGATCGATGCGGCGAAGCCCCCACCTCCACAGATGAAACGGCGGCGGGTCAATTCTTCCCGGAGTTCAAGAGCTTCAGGATTGGCGAACATCATCGACCTTCAGGGCATTTCCGCGATATTGCTGCCTGAATAAAGAAGGCAGCAGGATCTTCCGTTCCTCCCCGGAGTGTAGCAGAATAGGGGTCAACTGTTGAATTGCATTCGATATACGGCTTCAAGAAAACGGGGAATCCGACATGAAAAAAACACTCCTGCTTGCGACCCTGCTGATCTCAACCCAGGCGGCGGCCTCCAACTGGCCTTCCTGGCGCGGCCCCAGCGGCAATGGGATCAGTCCGGAAAAGGACATTCCAGCCACCTGGACCACGACTGAAAACGTAGCCTGGAAGATTGACCTCCCGGGAGCAGCCGGAGCAACCCCTGCCATCTGGAATGACAGGATCTTCGTCACCTCAGCAGAAGGCAAAGAGCTCGTATTGCTCTGCATCTCAACCAAGGGAAAAATCCTCTGGAAGGCCCCCCTGGCCAGCGGCAACAAGAACATACGCGGCGACGAGGGCAACTCCGCCGCCCCCAGCCCGGCCACCGATGGAAAGCATGTCTGGACCTTCCTGGGAACCGGCGACATGCATTGTTTCGACATGGAGGGAAAGCTCACGTGGAAAAAGAACTTCCAGAAGAGCTACGGTGCGTTTGACCACTGGCACGGCATGAGCTCGACTCCGCTGCTGGTCGGCGACACGCTCTACCAGATGTGCCTGCAGATAGAGGATCCCTACATCGTGGCGATCGACAAGCTTACCGGCAAAGAGCGCTGGAAGGTCGCCAGGGAAAGCGATGCCCTGCATGAGTCGAGGCACTCCTACGCATCCCCCATCCTCTACCAGGATGGAAAAGAACAGCAGCTGCTGATCCACGGGGCGGACTACCTGAGCTCGCACAACCTCAAAGACGGCAAGGAGCTCTGGCGCTGCGGGACCCTGAATCCCAAGAAGGGCTACAACAAGTTCCTGCGCTTTGTCGCTTCGCCCGCCTGCCAGCCGGGCCTCGTCGTGATCCCCTCGGCCAAGAACAAGCCGGTCCTCGGGGTGAAGCCCGATGGCAAGGGCGACATCAGCGAATCGAAGTCCCATCTCAGGTGGAGACGCGGACGAGACACATCCGACGTCCCCACCCCCGTCATCCACGACGGGCTCCTCTATCTGGCGCGGGAAAACGGCGTCATGATCGTCATGGAGGCCATGAGCGGTAAAGAGGTTTATCTTCAGCGCGTCCATCGGAACCGCCAGCGGGCCTCGCCGGTCATCGCAGACGGGAAGCTCTATCTCGCTGCCCGCAACGGAGAGGTCTGCGTGCTCAAGCTCGGGCGTGAATTCAAGGTCCTCTCCCGCAACGTAATGGGAGACGGAATTGCCGCGACGCCTGCGATCGCTGGCGGCAGGATCTACATCAGGACCTTCAAGGCGCTCTACGCCATCGGCAAGTAATCCCGGGGGAAACTCCGCGGCTTCCTATTCCCTGGTGATCGCCTCGTCAAGATTGAGCAGCGTTGATGAAAGAATTGTCCACGCTGCCAGCTCTGCTCCTGCAGGCAGGCCCGCAGCCCCCGGATGCACCCGCGCCGCAGCTTCGGGAGCTGCCTTGTAACGTCTTGAAAGACTGGCGAAAAGAGCAGCAAAGGCCTCCTCCTCCTGCTGAAGAGGAGGACGGGAGAGAGCGATAAGAAAAGCATGCCGGAGCCGCGCCTTCAGCCCGGGCGCAGCCTCCTTCAGAACACGGCTGGCAAAACCCCGGGAGGCCTCGAAGAATACAGGATCATTGAGGGTGACAAGGGCCTGGATCGGGGTATTGGTAACAGCCCTGCTCATGGTGCAGACCTGGCGCGTCGGAGCATCGAGGATCCAGAAAGAAGGATAAAGAGCCATACGCTTCCAGTAGGTGTAGAGCCCCCGGCGGTAGAGATCGCGCCCCCGACTCGTAACCCACTTGCCGCTGTCCTTTTCCTGCCCCTTCTCTCCCCAGTAATTCCCGGGCTGTAAAGGAAACACACTGACACCGCCAATGCGCTGATCGAGCAACCCCCCCGCTGCCAGCGAAAGATCACGAATCTGCTCGGCAGGAAGGCGCGACCGGTCGGCACGGGAAAGAAAACGGTTAAAAGGATCAGCGGTTCGCTGTTCCTTCGTAGCTGCTGAGGATTGGCGATAGGTTTCAGACGTAACTACCAGGCGATGGATCACCTTGAGATCCCAGCCGGAATCAACCAGCTCCTCAGCCAGCCAGTCAAGCAGCCCTGGATGGCTGGGAACCTCACCACGCACTCCGAAATCTCCGGTGG
>CAJWZY010000254.1 GCA_913050545.1 uncultured bacterium
AGACCCACTTGCCATCGGGCGTACAGGCCAGCTGGTTAGGCTTGGGGCCGATCGTCAGCCGGTGCTCAACCTCCCAGGTGCGGGGATTGACCCAGACCAGCTCCCCCTGCGGTTTCTTGAAGGCCTCGATAGCGATGTAGACGACGCTGGCGTCATCGGGAGCAGCGATGCCGTGGGGCTCGGGCCCCACCACGATCCTCTTGAGGACCTTGTTGCTGCCGACCTCGACAACATGAACATCATCTCCGTAGGCATTGGTCTGCCAGAGATATTGCTTCCCCTCGGCGGCCCCGGCGGCAGCCGGCATCAGGAGAACTAAAACAGTGAGATTCACCACGCTCCACAATTGATTTACCTGCACAGCGTTATTCCTTTTTTCGCGGCTCGTTAACCAGTCGTTCCCGGCCAGTCTACTACAAGGTTGCGGAGATTCTCCCGAGGTATTTTCCGGTCGACAGTCCCCCGATCGCCAGAAAACAGCAGGATTTCATTTCTTGCTGCTGGATCGCCGACGCTTGTAATCGATCGGTGGATAGCCCTTCCACGGCGCAAAGAAGTCGCCGGTGAAGGGGGGGTCAACTCTCCTGGGACGGACCCTCGCCGCTTTGCGGCGATGAAGCTCACGCAGCTCATCACGGCGCTTCTGGATCCTGGAGAAAGAAACATCCAGGGTGCGAAACTCGGCAAGAAGAGTCTCCTGCTCCGACTTGTTGAGCTCATCTCCGGCATAGACCCTGATGCCCGCAAGGCGAAGAGCCTCGATCCGGTCGTGCAACCTTCCCTGGCGGCTCTGGCACGAACCCTGGAGCAATGCCAGGGCAACCAGGGCCAGTAGACCAAAGCGCTGGAAGGTCATCTTTGTACAAAGGCCTCTATTTTCTGCTGCGGATCATCGCCTCGGCCGAGGGCATGCTCTTCGCACGCCTCGTAGACAGGCTTCAAATCATTGTAGAGCGCGACGAGCTCCGGGTCGGGAGAGATCCTGCTCTCGGCAACCGGCTGGGCAAAACCGGCAATGACCTCCTCCCAGGAGATCGATCCGCCGGCGGCTTGATCATCGGCATGGTACGCCCTCAACGCCGCCCCCAGTGCCGCCGAATTTCCAACCTCGAACTGGTAAACATCTGCATCGAAAACCTGCGCCATGATCTGCAGGATCTCCTTGTTGCAGGCGGCTCCCCCGGTGGCGTAGATCGATTCAGGCTTAACACCCATCCAGCGGGAATGAATAGCCATCGCCATCATCTGCGCCTCGACAACCGCCCGCACATTCGCCGGGCCATCGGTCTCGTCGAGACCGTAACGCCTGACACCGGGCTCCTGGACATTCGGTGTAATCTCCGGCTCAAACCAGGGCAGCATGATCGCGCCGCCATTGCCCGGCGGGGTGTCCCTGAGCGCCGCGGAGAATCCAGCCCAGTCGAGTCCCGCGCCATTGCAGATCTTTTCACGCGCCAGGGAGCCGTTCTTGAAACAGATCAGGCTCATATAATCCCCCGTCGGAGCACCGAAGGTATGGCCCTCCATGGCAGGGTCAACCCTTGGCTCGGGGAGGTAGCCGAAAAGCGTGTCGCTGGTGCCGAGCGAAATCGCCAGCCGCCCCGGCTTGACCAGGCCGACTCCGACCAGGCTGCAGGGATTATCCCCCGACCAGCAGACCACCCGCGCCTCTGGCGAGCACCCGTAGCGCTCGACCCAGAAATTCGCCAGGGGCCCGACAACCGAGCAGGATTCCTCGATGGCGGGAAGCTTCCCGGCCAGCCCGGGGGCTGTAGCCTCGAGCGCCCTGGGAGCCCATTCCTTGCCGGAAAGATCCATCAGGTTCATCCCCGCTCCATCTCCCGGATCTATCGGGGCATCCGCCCCGGCCAGCAGGCTGGCCATGAAGGAGCTCACCAGGTGGATCCGCCGGGTCGCCTCGTAGCCCTGCGGATCCTCTGCATGGAATTTCCGGATCTGGGGCCCGGTAAACCGCTCAAATGCCTTCGACCCTGTCAGGCCGGCAAGCTCGAAATCTCCCCCGAGCTCAGCGGTGATCAACTCGCATTCACCGGCGGTGCTGGAATCCATCCAGATCGGTGAGGTCGGTCGCGAGAAGATCTCCTGGAGCTGGCCAACGAGGGGAGCGGAAGGATCAAGGGAGGACAGGCAGGCCTCAGCCGATGAATTGAGATAGACACTTCCGTGTTGCTGGCCGGAACCCGCGATCGCCTGGATCTCACCAAGTGAAAAATCCCCTTCGCTGGAGAGAACCTCGAAGAGCCGGTCGAGAGCTTCTGCCCACATCAGCGGGTTGGAATGCGCCACGAGGGGGTCTGGGTGCGCCAGCACCCCGTTCTGGCAACCATAGGAAGCCAGGTCCTCATCAAACCGGATGGACCGCTGGTCGAGAACCTCGCGGTTTTCTCCTTCGACCCTGATAACCACTGCCGTCAGGCTCTGGGTGCTCGAATCAAGACCCATGTAGATTGCCATGTTGCTTCCTCCGCTGCTGGTTTCCTCGTAAAAATTAAATTCGATGCGGGGCTGACAGACACGCCCTCTGTTGACCTGATGACAATTCCCGACAAGGTGCGGTTGCCATCTCTGCGGTCATCGCAGGGCTTCTCAAGAGACCTCCCAGCCATAGCTCGAGAGCAGCTCGCGGTTGAGCTCCAGGAACTCACCGGCCCATCTGTAATGCCGCAGAAAGTCAGGGCGGGCAGCCCCGAGTATCACCGTAACGGCAAACATGGCCTCCACGCTCGCCAGGCCGGCGCCGGGATCTTTGAATAATTTCGAATGCCGGGGATAGGCTGTCTGGAAACCAGCTGGAAGAGCCCTGCGCTCAAGACCCTCCGCGCCGGCGAGATCCAGCCTGCGTCCCAGCGGACCCAGGCGAACCCAGGTTGCATCCAGCAGGACAATCCGGCCACCAGTCTCCAGCTGCCCGGCATCTTCGGGCTGAAGCCTGGGAGCATCTACCTCCAGGAGAATACCGGGCGGCACCGCCAGCAGCTCCTCACCCGGAACAGGAACACCGAGACGTAGAACCTCGAGTCCTGCCGAACCGAGCAGTGGCTCAACCGTGCACTTGCGACGGTTCTCCTTGTAGTCCTGGAAAACGAAAAACTCGACTCCCTGGCCCACCAATGGCCCCGCCGCCTTCGTATCATTCCCTGTTGAGATCATTGGCCTTCCACCTTGGCAACCAGGCTGCCGGGTCAGGTGCGCGCCGCGATGAGCTTGTCGAGCTCTTCCCTGAGCCGATCGAGAACCTCGTCATAGGTGTAGGACCCCAGGGGTTCCTCCTTGCGCTTGAGGTTCACCGTGCGCGGACCGCACCAGAGTCCGAGGTCGGCATCGTCGGTTTCGCCCGGGCCGTTTACGCGGCAGCCCATGACAGCGATCGTGAGGTCGTGCTCCTGGGCGTAGACGGACATCTCCTTGACCTCCTGGGCCAGGTCAATGAAGGCCATGTTCTCAACCCGGGAGCAGCTCGGGCAGGCGATGATATTCAGGCCTTCACCCCAATGCTCGGGAACAGCCCGAAGCCTCCCCGCCCTGATGTCTTCAAGAATTCCGTGCCCGGCCTCGACCTCCTCGGCCTTCCTGTCATTCGGCAGGGTCAGTGAAACCCTGATCGTATCACCGACCCCGACTGTAATGAGCTGGTCAAAGGCGATCCTGGTCTTGATGATCCCATCGGGCGGCAGGCCGGCCTCCGTCACCCCCAGGTGCAGGGGGACATCCGGCCGCTCAGCGGCAAAAAGGCGGTTGGCCTCAACGACCTTTTGCGGATCAGAGTCCTTGAGAGAGACGACGTAGCGGGTAAATCCGAACTCGTCGAGGTAGGCGCAATGATCCACGGCGCAACGCACCATCGCAGCGATCCCATCCTCGGGATATTTTTCCTTGTAGGCCGGGTCGACGGAACCGCAATTGACCCCCACC
>CAJWZY010000255.1 GCA_913050545.1 uncultured bacterium
GCGGGTCGGGATTGAAGGGAGCGTGGACCGCGTAGTGGGACATGTAGGCGAAGAAGGGCTTCTTTTCATCGACGGCCTTCTTGATCTCGGCATTCATCTCGATGGTGTGAGCCTCGGTGAGGTAGATGTCCTTGCCGTGGTATTTCTCGAGGCCGAAAACGCCGCGGCTCTTGTTCTTTCCACGGGTGAAGTTGGATTTGCCGTAATAGCTGCCGGGTTGGCCGATTGCTCGTCCGCCGATGTTGACATCGAAACCGAAATTCTGGGGAAGCTCACCGAAGGAGTTGTTAGGGCCGAAGTGGGCCTTGCCTGCGTGGATGGTGCGATAGCCGTTCTTGTTGAGGATTCCTGCGAGGGTCTTGTGCTGGGGAGTTATTCCTTTCCACTGCCAGTCCTTCGGGCCCTGGCCGCCGGCATTGTTTCCTTCCGGACGGATCCACTGGGTGGTCCGATGGCGGGCAGAGGTCTGTCCGGTCATGATGGACACCCTGGTGGGAGAGCAGACGCTGTTGGCGTAGAAGTGTTCGAAGCGAATTCCATTGGCTCCGAGGCGCTCCATGCTGGGGGTACGGAAGAGCTTGTTGAGGGGGTGGGTCTCCGGCTTGCCCTTTGAGTCGGTCAGAAATGGAAGGGAGGTATCCATGACGCCCATGTCATCAACGAGGAAGACGACAATGTTGGGTTGCTGTGCACCGTGGGCGAGGCAACATGCAAGGAGGAGCGTGGTGAGCAGGATGGAGTGTTTCATGGCGTAGCCTGGATACCTTGTAGGTGGAGTTGAGAAGGGCTTCCTGGACGCGGGTGCCGCGGACAGGGAGAGAATACAACAGTGTAGCTGAACCCGGGGGCGAGGCCAACAACCGGACTGCGAATCAATTTTCCCGACCAGTTGCCGGACTGTGGAGGTAGGCCAGCGTTTTGCACAGGAGCCGGGCAGCGGTGAATTCATTGACCGTGCTTCCCTGGCTCGGAACGGTCTCTACGACATCGAACCCGGTGAGGGTTCGCAGGGGAGAGGGCGCCAGCAGGACCCGCAGGTACTCCATCGCCTGCCACCACCTGAGTCCGCCGGGTTCGGGCGTCCCGGTGGAAGGGGAGAGGTTCACCTCGAGACTGTCCACATCGATGCTCAGGTAGATTTTTCCCTCCAGCCCGGCGAGGCTTTCCAGCAACCGGTCCCGGGTTTCTCCGGCTTTTGAAAGATGGCAGGCGAACCAGGGATTCCACCTGCCGGTGGAGCGGCCGTATTCGGCTTCCTCGCGGGAGGCTGAACGAATACCGATGGCAATCACCCTTGCTCCCCTGTCGAGAAGGCGGCGCATGACGCAGGCATGGGAGTGCTCGGTTCCATCGTAGCTGTCCCTCAGGTCGGCGTGGGCATCGAGCTGGACAACGGTAAGGTCCGAGAGGTCTTCCTTTCCCAGCGCGGCAATGGCCAGGGGGGTGCTGATGCTGTGCTCTCCACCGACCCCGGCGATGATGGAGCCGTCTTTTTTTGCTGCGTGGGCTGCTTCCCGGACGCGGTCGAGGTAGGCGCCGTGGTCTTCGTTGTTTTCGGGGGCCACCTCCGCCGCCCAGTGAAAGGCCAGGCTTTCGAGGTCAAGGTCCGTTTCCTCGTCCCAGGTTTCGATCTGCCGGGAAGCCTCGAGGATGGCGGCGGGGCCGCCGGCGGTTCCCTTGCCGTAGGAAACGGTGCCTTCAAATGGTAGCGGCAGCAGGGTCACGTCCGCATTTTCCGGCCCCTTGTCTGGAAGATCGAGAAAACCATTGCCGGCTATCATGCGCTTGCGTCGAGCCTGTCAAAAACTGCCTTCATCAGGAGCGGAAAAACAAGTGTGGCATCGGCGGGGACCTCGGCGAAACGCCCTCCCTCTTCCCGGGGGACAAATTTCCCCCAGCTGACTCCCTCCGAGAAGGTGCAGCCTGAGAGCCCTCCGAGGTGAACGGGTTCCGGGCAGATCCTCACGCCGTAGTGGAAACGGGGTTGCTTCCAGTTGGTTGAAAGCCGCTGGTTGGCGATCTCGTAATAGGGGGCAACCTGCTGGGCCCAGTTGCGGGGGACCCCTCCGCCGATGGTGAAAATACCCAGGCGCTCTGCCTGTCCCGCCAGCCGCGCGTACTCCTGCAGGTCGAGAAATGGATTGTAGGGAGGGACGGCCTCCAGGGCCGTCTCTGCAGTGACGGTTTCCGGGGCGGCCTCCAGCTGTTCAAGGTGGTTTTTCATGGCCCAGGTGGCGAAGTCGAGCCCGATCTCGCTGTCGGTGAAGGCCGGGATGAAGACGGGGACATCCTGCTCCCAGGCGCTTCGTAGGATTCCTCTTCCTTCGCCCTGCTTTGAGAGAGCTTCTCCTACCGCCCGGCAGAACCCGGCCGAGGACCAGGTCTTTTCCTGGTCCGTGGAGTTCTCCAGGACCGACCTGACGAGTTGTTCAACCTGGTTGAGGTTGCTCTCGAGCTCGACGGTGTCATAGATCCTGTTGAGACCCCGGGAATAGAGCTCTTCATCGGAATGGGACTGCTCCATGCGGTAATGGGTAAGGCCGATCGATTCGGTGAGTCCGTGGGCTATGAGCGCCCCGGTGGCAACCACCGCCTTGACCAGGCCCCTGTCGATCATGTCGCAGATGATAGTTCCCTGCTTGGCAACGGTCATCGCTCCGGAGATGGTCAGGATGACATCGCAGCCCTCGTCCCGAGCCATCTCGAGCATGACCTCGTAGGCTTCACCGAGCTTGCGCCCGGAAAAGGCGGTCTCTTTCATCGCCTCCAGGAGCTGCGGAAAGCCAGAGATCCCGTCAAGGTCGAGGCTCTCAAGCGGGGAGAGCCCCTCAGTTGATTCGTCGTGGTGTCGGCGCTGGATCATGACCTGGAGCTCTCCTCGTGCAGGGGGTCGACTGCCTCGGAGGGAGGTGGCCGGGAGGGAGTCTCCCGGAAGCGGGACACCTCTGAGGTGCTGATCTCTCCCAGCTCGATTTCTTCCCGGATGAATTCGAGGATTTTTGCAGGGGAGGTCTTTCCGCAGGTGAAGATGTCCATGGCGATCTGCCCGAGGTCGGCATAGGAGTGGGCAGAACAGTGGCTCTCATCGAGCAGCACCATGGCGGTAAAGCCGGGTTCTGAATCGTGGCCGAAGCGATAGCGTACCTGGGAGATCACCGTCGCCCCTGCACGCCTGGCGGCGCGAGCCAGGGCATCGAGCATCGACTGGTCATCCAGGCAGACGCTCCGCGGCACCTCGCGGCAATCAATAAGCAGATGTCGTCCTCTGTGCATTCCAACCACCATGTAAGAGACCCTTGAACTCCCGGAGCCTGGCTGGCAGCCAGCGGTGCTCCCGAAGGCGAATAGACATCTCATTCTGGTGGTCTCGCCGGAGATGTCAACCATGGCAATGGGGCCGGAGCGATTTACTGTCAACCATCGAGGGAAGGGATTACTATGTTGTCGATATGAGATACCGAGCACGCACAGTATTTACCTTTCTCTTTCTTGTCTGCGGCCTGTCTTCTTCCTTCGCTTCGGCCAGGGAGGGGAAGCAGTACAATGTCTTGTTCATTATTTCAGATGACCTGACGGCGACAGCGCTTTCCTGCTATGGAAGCAAGGTCTGCAAGACTCCGAACATCGACAGCCTGGCTGCTCGCGGCACCTTGTTCACTCGGGCCTACTGCCAGGGGACCTATTGCGGGCCTTCCCGGGCTTCCTTTATGTCGGGCTATTATCCTCATGCGATCAAGATGCTTGGGTACAAGAGTCCTCGCAAGGCGATTGGCGACAGGGCGACCTGGGCGCAGCATTTCAAGAATTCCGGTTACCACAGCGCCCGCGTCAGCAAGATCTTTCACATGGGAGTGCCGATCGGGATCGAGCGGGGAACCCATGGAGAGGACGATGCCGCATCCTGGAGCGAGCGATTCAACT
>CAJWZY010000256.1 GCA_913050545.1 uncultured bacterium
TGATCCGAGCCACATGCGCCGACCGAGTAGGAAACCTCGTCATGGATCGCGAGGCCATCGTTGGAGAGGTGCTACCCATCGCGCAGGCCGCACATAACCATGGCGGTCTAGTGATTGCACAGGTCGAGAAAATTACCGACAACCCCGCCCCTCCTCATGCCGTGCACGTACCAGGCATACTAATCGATGCCTTGGTCGTCTCCGAACCCAGGCAGCACGGCCAGACATTTGCCGAGGCATTTAACCCAACTTACGTTGAATCCGGCGACAGGGTTGCTCTTGGACCAATGCCGTTCTCCGAGCGCAAAATCATTGCACGCCGCGTGCTGAGCGAGATTGCACCCGGCAGCATTGTCAACCTTGGCATCGGCAGGAGCCAGCCAGCGATCCTCCTCCTGGTCCGCACGGAGGAAGACCACGCTCTTGGGGCCGCCATCGACCTTCCCATTGCTGACCTTCAGGTAGGGAGTGGTGAGGAAGCCGTATTCATCCATCTTCGAGTAAACACTCAGCGAAGAGATCAACCCGATATTCGTACCTTCGGGCGTCTCGATCGGGCAGATTCTTCCATAGTGAGAGATATGAACATCCCTCACCTCGAAACCGGCGCGTTTACGGTTGAGACCACCGGGTCCCAGGGCGCTCAGGCGCCTCTCGTGAGTGAGCTGGGAGAGCGGGTTGGTCTGGTCGACCACCTGCGACAGCTCACCGCGGCCGAAGAAGAAGTCAATCGCACTGGAAATCGTCTTGGAGTTGATCAGGCTGCGCGGCGTGAGCGCATCCTTCTCCATAAGGCTCATGCGTTCCTGCACGGTACGCTTGAGCTTGAGGAAGCCCTTGCGGAACTCCTCGCCGGCCAGCTCACCGATAGTCCTGACACGGCGATTGCCGAGATGGTCAATATCGTCGATAAGACCTTCTCCATCCCGCAGGCCAATGATATAGGAGATCGAGTTGATCAGGTCCTCCTGCTTGAGGGTCATCTCGGTCTCGGGAATCTTCTGGTTGAACTTCCGGTTGATCCGGAACCGACCAACCCGGCCCAGGCGGTACTTCTGCGAGTTGAAGAACTTGTCGTGGAAGAGCTCCTTCGCCTTCGTCAGCTGCGCCGGGTTCCCGGGGCGCAGACGCTGGTAGATCCTGATCAGGGCATCCTCATGGTTCTTGGCAAGGTCATCCTTCAGGGTATTGATGATCAGCAGGTCCTTGGCCTCAGGAATAATCTTGATCGTGCGAGGCTTTCCACCAACCTCCCTCTTTTCCTTATCGTCACGCATGGAGTGGGCAATCGTCTCGGTGATCTCTTCACAGGCGTCGACGATGATCGTCCCCGTGGATTCCTCGACAATATCCTCTGCACAGAGCGATCCGATGATTTTATCAAATACCTTCTCGCCCTTGAGCTTGACCTTCTTGACGTCATAGAAGAGGTCAAGAATCTGGGGGGCGGTCGAGTACTCTTCAGCCATGGCGCGCAGCAGGCAGGTCGCCGAGAACTTTCCGCTCTGATCGATTCTTACCTGCAGGGTTTTCTTCTTGCTGACGTTGAGCTCAATCCAACTGCCGCGCTCAGGGATGATGCGGCAGGAATGGAGACGCACATCGCTGCTGTGGTCTTCCTTGGAGAAATCGACGCCGGGGGAACGGTGCAACTGGCTGACGATGACACGCTCAGCGCCATTGATGATGAACTCTCCCCCACCGATCATCCTGGGAATCTCGCCCAGGTAGACCTCTTCCTCGATGGGTTCTTCCTTCTCGAGGCGAAGCCTGATTTTAAAGGGCACCCCATAGGTCAGGCGAAGATCCCGGCATTCGGTCTCTTCGTAGCGGGGGCTACCGAGCTCGTAGCCGACATATTCCAGCGACATGCTGCCGTCGTAACTCGGAATGGGGAAAATTTCCCTCAGGATCGCTTCAAGGCCAACCATCTCGCGGTCGGTGTAGTGCTTTCCGGCCTGGAGAAAGTCGCTATAGGCCCGCACTTGCAGTTCCATGAGGTCCGGAACGGGTATTGCGTCCCCCGTTCTTCCGAAGACCAATTCAGGTAATAGGGTCATCCCAATAAAACTCCCAGGTAGAAGTCTGAAATCCCAGCCGCGCAAAAGAAATAAACTGCCCAGCCCCGGTCAATTTGCCGGGCGGGCTGCCTTATTCACGCAGCAAGGCTTCGTTATTCCGCTCTCTCCACCGATAACAGCGGGGTGCACATCGCGAACAGAGTCGTCTCGGGGACGTAGAGCGTAAACGCCTCCAAGAACAAACGACTTGCCGCTTCTAGCTCCCAGCCGGGAAGGAAAACAGGGTCAAAACCGGTGCCCTGCTCAAACGAGCAATCAGCTCTCAGTCACATGGATTCGAGTTTCAGTCAGTCAACACTGAACGAACGTCAGGCCGCGGGAATCACACTGCTCTTACTGCAGCTCGATTTCAGCTCCGACCGCTTCCAACTGTTCTTTCAACTGCTCAGCTTCTTCCTTCGCCACGCCCTCCTTGACGGTCTGGGGCGCATCGTCGACAAGAGCCTTGGCCTCTTTCAGTCCCAGGCTGGTGATCCCGCGGACCTCCTTGATGACCTGGATCTTCTTGGCACCGGCGCTCTTGAGAACGACGTCGAAGGTCGACTTTTCTTCAGCAGCAGCTTCGCCACCACCGGCAGGGCCGGCAACAACAGCAGCCGCAGCAGGCTCAATACCCTTATCCTTGAGGGCATCCTGGAGTTCAAGAACCTCCATGACGGTCAACCCGGTAAAGAGGTCAACGATCTGGACTACCTTTTCTCCGTAGGACTTCTCCGCCGTAGCGGTCGCAGTTTCAGCTCCAGCTTCCTCGGGAGCCTCGGTGGCCTCCGGGGCTTCGGCTTCGGCTTCTTCGTTTTTGGCTTCTTCGTCCGCCATCTTACTATCCTCCTGAATCAAGCTCCCAGACAAGGAGCCGTAAATTAATCTCTAAGAATCTGAAAGTTCTTCGTGACGTGCCTTGGCACACCCAGCCAGGTGAGAAACCAGGCTCTTGGCTGCCGAGGGCAAAAACTGTACTGGGGAAAGGAACATCCCGACGGTCTGCGAAAGCAGGGTTTCCTTGTCGGGAATCTTAGCCATCTCGGCGACATCTTCCTTCGAAAGAATTTTTCCCTCGAAGAGGCCGCCCCGGATCTCTACTGAATCTTTATTTTCCTTGAGCCAGTTGGCAATGCTCTTGGAGGACCTGAGAGTCCCCTCTTCGCATGTCAGCAAGGCCGTAGGGCCCTGAAAGAGGTCCACGAATTCTCCGGGGAGGTCCTCTCGCTCGCCGAAATACCTCTTGCTCAACCGGTTTTGAACCACGTTCATTCGAACGCCGTCGCTACGCAGGTTAGACCGTAACTGAAAAGTGTCCTCGGCAGAAAGCCCCTGGTAATCAAATACCACAAAGCCATCGAGCTCCCCAAAACGGGTCTCGAGCTGCCGGGTTATGATATCGTTGAGTTCCCTTGCCATGGATCTGCCTGCGGATGGGTACGAAAAGGAACGTTTTTAACTAAAGATCAGACCTCAGTCAACGCTTCCTATTCCAAAACCTGAAAGAAGTTACGAAAAATGCCAAAATTTGCCTGATTAGGCGACTTCAAGAGGAATTCCAGGACTCATCGTCGATGAAATCACTGCTTTCCTCATATAGATTCCCTTTGTCGAAATGGGCTTGAGGACGTTGATATGCTCGATAAACGCCTCGATATTCTCGGTAAGCTGCTCTGCACTGAACGACTTCTTGCCCATCACTGCATGGATATTTCCGTGGTCGTCATTGCGAAACTCCACCTTTCCAGCACAGAACTCCTTCACCGCTGCGATCACATCATCTGTGACTGTACCTGATTTAGGAGAGGGCATTTTCGAGTGTGGACCCAGGATG
>CAJWZY010000257.1 GCA_913050545.1 uncultured bacterium
CTTCCCCCCCTATCTCCCTCACCTGTCCCGAAAATTGCCAAAATCTCACGGATTGTTAATTGACAAAAACGCAATTCGGTACTAAGCTGATGATCAGTTGAGTGGGTGGCACCACCGAGGATCTTCAGGAGGTCTCTTGAAGCAGCTCTTTTTAAATACTCTCAGGCGCTCCAGAAAGCCCGGATTCCTGCGTGAGTTGCGGCTATTGAGCCTCACTCCATGGATCCGGTATGCGCCTTCAGAGCGCTGCCAGAGCTTTTTCCTGCTTACCGGTCCCCTCCAGGTGCCCCAATCGCTCTTGAATGCTCAAATCTCAACCGATATCAGGATGTACCGGCAGTTGAAATCCCGCAGAAAAAGCGACGGTTCACCACCACAACGCTGAATCTTCGGGTATATTTTTAATATCGGCACAATCAACCAGGAGTAGGAAAATGGCCCAGGAAGAGTACGAAGAAGACGAATTTGATGAAGAAGTCGATGTCGATGAGGAAATCTTTGATAAGCCGAACTGGCTGACCGAGATGCCTTACTGGGCTGTTTCAGCCATCCTGCACATCATCGTGATCCTGGTCATCGGGAGCTTTATCTTTGCCGAGCAGGCTGCGAATGAAGAAAAGAACGTCGCGATGGAAATCCGGCAGAAGAAGAAGCCGCCGAAATATGATCCCAAGAAAAAGCGCGACCTGAAAAGAACTCCCAAGATCCTCAATCCGAAGATCATCAAAGAGCCCGTCATCAAACGTAAGATCGACGAGGTGACCACCGATATCCCCAAGGGAACCGATCTCAACAACCTCTCCAACGTCAACCAGAACTCCACCATGGTAAATGATGCCATCGGAGTCGGCGGCGGGGCGGCGGGAGCTTACGGCCACCGCTACGGTAAGGGATCTCTTGTGCGGGAAGGTGGAAGTGAAGGAACTGAATCAGCTGTCCTCGCCGCTCTCGAGTGGCTCTACCGCCACCAGGATGCAGATGGTGGCTGGAAGGCCGCTGACTTCAACAAGGGCACCGTACGCGAAAAGCGGGGCCCCAGCAGCAACAAAGATTCCAAGCGCTATCCCACCGACCTCGGATGGGCAGAAACTGACATTGGTGTCACCAGCCTCGCGATCCTTGCCTTTACCGGGTTCGGCCACACCCACATGGATGGCGAATACGATCACTTCGTTACCTGCCTCAAGCAGGCTGTCAAGTACATGGTCCGCAACCAGCAGCGCGACCCCGGCGACCCGGCCAAGAATGGACGCTATGGCTCGGGAGATTCCGAGCAGTGGATCTACAACCACGCTATCGCCACCATGGCGATGGCCGAGCTGCTGCTGATGTCCAATGACTTCAAGCTGAAAAAATCGGTCAAGGAAGCCACCAAGCTCTGCCTTCGCGCGCAAAATGATGGTCGTGGCTGGCGGTACGGAATCAAGCCTGGTGACAATGACACCTCGGTAACGGGGTGGATGGTCCTCGCCCTGAAAACCGCCAAGCAGTGCCGACTCGGACTTCCAAAAGAGGAATTCCAGAACGCCTTCGGTGGCGCCCTGAAGTGGTTCGAATACGCCACGGCCTCCAATGGAAAAACCGGCTACAACGTTCCAGGTGACGAAGGCTCCCGGCTGGCAAAAGGACACCCCGACCCCTACCCCTTCTCCAAGGAGCTTTCCTGTATGTCGGCGGTGGGTGTGCTCTGCCGCCTGTTTGCAGGCCAGAGCCGTAAGGAAGCTTCGATCCGCTCAGGTGTAGACATCCTCAACCAGCAGCCACCCATGTGGCGCGAGGCTAAAGGCCGTTCACTCTCGAGCATCAACATCTACTACTGGTATTACGCCACCTACGCCATGTTCCAATTCGGCGGCAAGCCCTGGGCGGTCTGGAACAACAAGATGCAACGCGCGCTTGTTGATACCCAGAGGGCGGAATACAAGGATGACTCGCCCGAGGTAGATGGCAGCTGGGATCCCATCGGCGAATGGGGTATTTCCGGCGGCCGGGTTTATTCGACCGCGCTGGGAGCCATGACCCTCGAGGTCTACTACCGCTTCGAGCGCCAGCAGGAAGGGATCGGCCTCTAGGGTACCTGGTGCGGCCGGGCCTGCCCGGCCGCTTCCCCCACCCCGGAACCTGTTCCCTCCGGACAAACCGCAGCAATTGACAGAGCGGTTGCGTAGACATTCTGCCTGCAGGGCAGAGGTCACGGGAGCGGTACGCAACCTTCGTAGAGTTTTTGAAACCGAAAAACAATTTCAGGAGCGCAGGGTATGGTTGAAAAACAATATTACGAAGACGAGCTTGGTAACGAGGCAACTGACAGTGAGGAAGTTTTCAAGAAACCCGGCTGGGCCATGGAGATGCCCTACTGGACCGTCTCGGCGATACTCCACATCTTCGTGATTCTCCTTATCGGCGGCCTGATCTTCAGCCAGAAGGAGACCACGAAACGCGACGACTTCCAGCTCATCGCCAAGCCGCAGAAAGAGGTGAAGAAGTACGATCCGAAGAAGAAACGGGACATGAAAAGGATTCCGAAAATCCTCAACCCGAAAATCGTCGAGCACCCGGTGGTCCAACGGGAGATCCCGGACGTTATCACCGATATTCCCAAGGGCAGCGACCTTGACAGTCTCTCCAACAAAAACCTGGAACGGGATTCCATACCGGACGCCATCGGGACGGGTCCCGGCGGCTCCAGTAGCTATGGCTTCCGCGACGAATTGCGCAGGGCTCCAGGCACACCGGGAAGAACTATCGAAAGTGAAGAGGCTGTTCTCGCTGCGCTGCAGTGGCTCTACCGCCACCAGGATGCAGATGGCGGCTGGAAGGCCGCCGGCTTCAACGACCCCACTGTCAGGGAGAGGCGCGGCCCGAGCACCAACAGGAATCCCGAACGCTACCCCAGCGACATCGGCTGGCGGGAGAATGATATCGGGGTCACCGCCCTCGCTATTCTCGCCTTCACCGGCTACGGGCACACTCACATGAGCGGTGAGCACCCGCACTTCATCGAGTGCCTGAAAAAAGCCTCCCGCTACATGCGCAAACAACAGACCCTGAACACCGGTGATCCGGCCAGGGATGGGCGCTATGGCGGTGGTGACTCCGAACAGTGGATCTACAGCCATGCTATCGCCACCATGGCGATGGCGGAGCTGCTGCTGATGTCCAATGACTTCAAGTTGAAGAAATCGGTCAGGGAAGCCACCAAGCTCTGCCTTCGTGCACAGAACGATGGCCGGGGCTGGAGGTACGGGATCAAGCCGGGCGACAACGACACATCGGTGACCGGGTGGATGGTCCTCGCCCTGAAAACCGCCAAGCAGTGCCGACTCGGACTGCCCGGGGAGAACTTCCAGGAATCCTTCACCGGCGCCCTCAAGTGGCTCAATTACGCTACCGCCTCTAACGGCAGAACCGGCTATAACGTCCCAGGAGACGAAGGCTCCCGGCTCGCACAGGGGCATCAGGATCCCTACCCCTTCTCCAAGGAGCTCTCCTGTATGACAGCCGTGGGGGTCCTCTGCCGGCTCTTTGCCGGCGAGAGCCGCAGAAAACCAGCCATCCGCTCAGGTGTCGATTTGCTCTCGCAGGAGCCTCCCATGTGGCGCGAACAGAAAGGCCGTGCACTCTCCACCATCAACCTCTACTCCTGGTACTACGGCACCTACGCCATGTTCCAGTTTGGCGGAAAACCCTGGGAGGCCTGGAACCGCAAGATGCAGCAAGCCCTGATCGAAGCCCAGAGAGCTGAACACAAGGACGATTCACCGGAGGTGGATGGCAGCTGGGACCCCATCGGCGAGTGGGGCATCTCAGGCGGGCGGGTCTATTCCACAGCGCTGGGAGCCATGACCCTCGAGGTCTACTACCGCTTCGAGCGCCAGCAGGAAG
>CAJWZY010000258.1 GCA_913050545.1 uncultured bacterium
GGCTGGAAAGCCGTCTCGATGTTGCTGGCTGTGATCATATGGAACGTGATCAGCCAAGTTCCCGACGATTTTCAAGGTAAGACACCTCCTAAGCCCGACAACACACCCATCAACCCAATGGCTAATGGGACAGACTTAACCAATAGCGTAAACATAACAAAAGCGTTCGATATTCGGGTGCTCAAGTTGCCGGACGATCCCACACGCTACATCCTCGAGCCAGCGCAGGTGACGCTCTCACTTGGCTCGGATGCCGATCCCGCCCCCGACCTCACCAGCCCCTCGGCCGTCAAGGTGGTGCTTGACCCGATCGATATCCCGCTGGACGTCATCAAGACCAACAAACAAGTCGAGGTGTTCGCACCCGAAGCCGTCGAGGGTCCTGGTCTTGAAATGGCTTACGAGGCCTCGATGAGCGGTTTTGCGGTCGAAGGCCGGGTCGGAAAAGGGAGTTATGAGGTAATCCCTGGCCACCTCGGCGAAGGCCGGATGGTTTTCCAGGTTGAAGGCGATGCTCTCAGGCAGCAGGCATTCGGCAGGGGCTAGCCTCTCGAGCTGGGTGGCGATGGCCGAGAGGTCGCCAGATTCCCAGATAGTGAATTCACCGGTGGTTACATCCATCCAGGCCAGCCCGAAGGCTTCAGCCGTTTTTTTCTTTTTCGAGGTCGATTCGGGACGGTGGCAGAGTGCCGCAAGATAGTTGTTTGATTTTTCCCCGATGATCTTCTCGTCGGTGATCGTTCCGGGAGTGATCACCCGCACGACCTCTCTCTCCACCAGCCCCTTGGCCTCCTTGGGGTCCTGCACCTGTTCGCAGATTGCCACGCGCTTTCCTGCTCGCAGGAGCTTGGGGAGGTAAGAGTCGAGAGCCTTCACCGGGATCCCGGCCATCGGGATCGCGTCCTTGTCCTTGGACCGGGAGGTCAGCGCGATACCGAGCAGCTCGGAGGCGACCTGGGCATCTTCGAAAAACATCTCGTAAAAGTCGCCCATGCGGAAGAACAGAACCTCCTCGGCATACTTCTCCTTCGCAAGGAGGTATTGCTGCATCATGGGTGTCTGGGCAGGACCGGAGTCCGATTTACGGATCATCACCTTCTCGTCTCAGCCTTTGAATGGAGAGAGAGGATTGTAGGATGCCTGCAGACCAAGTCAAGGTGGTGGGTGCGCGGTCAGTGCGGCGGTGTCCGTGATGGCCGCCGCTGCAGGGCCAGCCTTCAGCCCTGGTCTACCGGCTCAGCAGCGGCTGTTTGCTTCAGCGGCGCGAGGTGTCCGAGAAACCGATCGACCTCGCTGAGCGAGGCGGCGTAGAGCCCCGTCTTGCAGCCGGTCTGGCGGGTGATCTCCTCGAGGATTTCTTCGCGGGGAAGTTCTGTCACTGCGCACAGGAGGGTGTCTCCAATCCGGTCAAAGGGCAGGAGCTTATTGCTGTGAAGGAATTCAGGACACAGCAGGTTGACGAGCTCCTCATCGAGCTCGTAATTCTCGAGGATGATGTAGGGAAGCTGGTACTCCATCACAAGGGTCCGGGTGAAGTCGCTGTCGCTGAGGCAGCCCATGTCTACCATGATCGAGCTGAGGGTTTCCTTGGTGGTTTCCTGGACTCCCAGGGCCTGCTGAATCTGCTCCTCGGTTACCAGTCCCATGTCGATCAGGATCTCGCCGAGCTTCGGTCGGGGAGCTCGATTGATTGAACTCATGCAGATTTCCTTTCGGTTTACCCTTGGCTGGCGCACCCACCAGGCGCACCAGTCCTGCTTTTCGGTCGTCTTCTGCCCCTTGAATGTGAAGTCGACCTGACCAAGAAGTTTATCACCCCATCGCCGAACGCGCCAACTGGCCGGGACCTTTCCCCCTGGGGCACAAGGCCTTAATTTAAAAGAACTTATGAATCCGAACAGAGGCCGGAGCTCAGTTTTTTACGGCCGGATTCTTTCTGAGGGCATCCTGGAGGGCCAGGGCC
This sequence comes from uncultured bacterium, assembly GCA_913050545.1. Classification (GTDB taxonomy): domain Bacteria; phylum Planctomycetota; class UBA8108; order UBA8108; family UBA8108; genus UBA8108. The sequence continues at coordinate 1,964 of CAJWZY010000258.1, forward strand.
AGCTTCTTTCCGATGACCTCACTGAGCTCCTCGGTGCTGGCCTCGCGGATTTTTGCAAGGGTTCGAAACCTGTCGAGCACCGCCTGCTGGCGTTTCTGACCGATTCCAGGCACCCCTTCGAGCCCGGTCTTCATGGCATCTTTGCGGCGCAGTCCGCGGTGATACTGGATCGCGAAGCGATGGGCTTCATCCCTGATGCGCTGCAGGTAGAGTGATTCGGGGGTGTCCTGGGCGAGGGCGAGGGGGTTCCTTCTGCCGGGGAGGAATATGCGCTCGGTGGTTTTTTTGCTGCGGCGTTCCTTGGCAAGGGAGGCCACCGCCACCCCCGAGAGCCCGAGCGCCTTGAGCACCTTGACGGCGATGGAGAGCTGGCCCTTACCTCCATCGACGAGGACCAGGTCGGGCAGGTCTCCATCCTTGAGTCCCCGCTCCAGTCTCCGCTCCAGCACCTCCTTCATACAGCGGAAGTCATCGGCGCCGACGACGGTCTGGATCCTGTATTTCCTGTAGCGGTCCCGCACCGGCTTGCCATCCTCGAAGGAGACCATCGATCCCACCGCCAGGGAGCCCTGGAAATTGGAGATGTCGTAACATTCGATTCTCCTGGGAGCCACCGCCAGCTCGAGGTGTTTTTTAAGCGAATCGAGCAGCGATTCCATTCGCTCCTGCTCATCGAGTTCGATTCGGAAGCTGTTGCGGGCGTTGCGGCTCGCAAGGCGCATGATGGCGGCCTTGTCGCCGCGCTGGGGAAGACTGATACGTGCCCTGGTGCCGCGGCGCTCACTCAGCCAGCTCTCCAGCAGCTCCCGGTCGCGGAAATCAGAATCGCAGAGCACCTCGGGAGGAATGTAGCGGTCGGCAAGGTAGTACTGGGTCAGGAAGCTCGAGAGCACCTTCGCCCTGGGAAGCCCTGTTCGATAGCTGTGGGTCTTTGAGTTGATGATCTTTCCCTCGCGAACGAGGACAGCCTGGATCGCCACGAAGTCTCCCTCCCGGATAATGGAGAAGGCGTCGATGTCTCCAAGGCGGAACTCCTCGACCTTCTGGGTCTCGAAAACCTTGGCGATGGCCGCCAGCTGGTCCCGGTAGCGTGCCGCGAGCTCGTAGGAGCGAGCCTCCGAGGCATTCTTCATTCTCTTTTCGATGATGCGTTCGAGCTCCTTGCTCCGGCCCTTGAGCAGGAGGACCACCTGGGAGACATCCTCCATATAGTCCTCCTTCGAGATCAGGTCGACGCAGGGGGCCGTGCAGCGGCCGATCTCATACTCCATGCAGGCGCGGGTCCGGTTGCGAAAGAAGCCGTTGGTGCAGGTCCTCAGCGGGAATACCGTCTTGATGACCCGGAGCATCTCGCGCACCGCGGTCGAGGATCCGTAGGGGCCGAAGTAGAGGTCTTTTCCCTGGCGGTAGCGCCGGGTGATCATCACCCGGGGCCATTCCTCGCTGAGGGTGACCTTGATGCTGACGTAGGTCTTGTCGTCCTTGAGCCTGACGTTGTAGAGGGGGCGATGCTTCTTGATGAGGTTGTTCTCGAGGATCAGGGCCTCTTCCTCGGTCTCGGTGAGGATGCAGTCGAGGTCGTCGATTCGCTTGAGCAGCAGGCGCATGAAGGGCCTGCCATCATTGGACTTGCCGAAGTAGGAGCGCACCCTGCTGCGCAGGTTGACCGCCTTGCCGATGTAGAGGATCCTGCTGCGGGCATCCTTCATGATGTAGACTCCCGGCGAGGCTGGAAGGCGCGCGACCTTCTTTTTCAGCTCGGGGCCCGGGGGCGCCGCCGGCGGGTTGGGATTTGGTGTTTCTGTCATGGTGGTTACAGGGAGCTCAGGTCTCCGCGCTTTCCTGGCGCTTTTGGTATTCGAAATAATAGATCCGCAGGCCCTGCGCCTTGAACTTGATCTCGTAGGGTGTCTCAA
>CAJWZY010000259.1 GCA_913050545.1 uncultured bacterium
GGAGCGCATCGGCAAGGAAGTCCGCATCGAGCTCATGGGAGAGCCGCTCGATTCCATCCGCTACCAGCCGCTGCGACATGCCTGGCGGCTGCTCCTTGAGAAGGTCCATGAGGGTGTCGGTGTTTCCATCCTCGAGGGACGCCCTGCCGATGCTCTCCATCAGGGCGCGTTTCTGCTCCCGGCTCCAGTCTCCGTCCATCAGGCCGATCATGGAGTCGAGCTCTTCACCGCCGCCGATGGAGCCCATGGCCTCAAAGAGCACCTCGGGCCTGATGTCGGGACGGTTTTCGAGCAGCCCGATAAGGGAGTCGACCCCTTCCTCACCGTGCATGCGTCCGAAGGCGCGGGCCGCCTTGGATTGGAGCTCCCGGTGAGGGCCTGAGGCAATGAAATCGGCAAGCCCCGGGGCAACCTCCGCGGCACGTTCGGGGGGCAGCCTCTCGAGCGAGTCAAGGATCTCGCGGCGGTTGGAGAGACTGTTGTCGCTGTTGTCGAGGAAGCCCATGACGATCTCGATGCCGCGCTTGTCCCCTGCCATGATAAGCGCCTGGGTGAGAGCTTTGAGATGATCGGAGTTTTCCTCGGTGAGGAGCCCCTCCAGGAAGAGCATCTGTTCTTCACTCAGGGGTTCTCCGCTGGAATCAGCCAGTTCCCCGAGCATTTCTCCGAGGCCGTCCTTGTTGCCGCTGGCGATGGCGGCCTGGAGGCCGGCCATGATTTCACCCCTGGTGGCGGTGGTCTCTTCAGGTGTTTCACCGCTTTCTTCTTCAGCTTTCCGGGGCCTGCTTTTTCGCGCGACCGTCTTGCGCCTGTCGGCAGTTTTTGAGCCGCGAGAAGAGTCCTCCAGCCTGCCGGGGTTGTTCGTCGGGCCGCTATTTTGCGTCGATGCGCGCGATCGGGAATGATCATCGATTTCCTTCAGGGAGTCGTTGAGGATGTAGCCCGCAAGAAATCCCATGCCGAAAAGGAAGAGAGCTGAAAGAAGCAGCCCCAGATACATTTTTTGAGCGATCATTAGCATTCAGATAGTGTCTGTTGTCTTTGTTTGAGGGTCAATAAAATCCGATGCTGCTACTTTCGCAAACGGGAGGATCAGGTACAGAGTTGGCGATATTATTCGAAAAATTGCTCGCCGTTTACAATCCGTCGCCCCCGGTAAAACTGGACATCGAATTCAGCTTTTTTCCGAATAACTCCCCCTTCCACCCGTAAAACCGGCTCAACGCTGGGCCTTATGCCGCCGGTTTCGGAGTTTTTTGGTTTTGGGTGGTGCTGGCGCCGCATTTGCTAAAAGCAGACTCCGGGATTACAATCTCGGAATGAAGCGGAGTTCATCTGACAGGAAAACATTCCAGGCGGCTTATCGACTGGTCGCTTTACTCCTGGTGACAGCCCTCATGTTATCGCATCCCGTTCCTGCACGGGAGTTGCACTATTGCTCTTTCGCCGGGGAACTCATGAGCCCGGGACGAGCTTGTTCGGTACTGGCTGGGTCCTGTTGCGCGGTCCAGCCGCCCGATTGCTGTCGGAAATCGGCTGAGAAAACGGGCAGTCCTTCGAGCTGTCCAGCCATCGCATCTCCTGGCTGCTCCGATTGCTGTCGGGAGTACAGCCTGGCGGAAATCAACCCTCTCATCGCGGAGTTTACAGTAGCCGCGGAGGATCTTGAAGTGGCCCTGCGCGATTTGCCTGCCGGGCCTGTTGTGCGCATGGCCTCCACGGCTCGGGAGATCTTTTCTTCGCGAAGCATCGGCCCGTCCGATCTTCCCTCCGGGCTCCCCATCTACCTGCTTTCCTGTCGCTTCCTGATTTGATACCGGGCTCTGTTGGCGGTTCAGTACCCGTGTAAATGGGTGGGCTGGCCGTGTGGGCATCAACCCTGCCAGTCAACATATGAAGACACAGGAAGTTATTGAGATGTGGCTTATGCGCAAATTTAATTTATCGAGGCTCCTCCAGGCCGTCTTGCTGGCGGCCCTGGTCTCTCCCTCGGGAGTCGTGGCCCAGGACGGCGGGATCGAGGTTCTGGCGGGCCATACGATTTTTGAATCGGGCGCCAGGATCTCTCTGAGTCATCTTTATTCCAGCCGGGGCACCCTTTCCAGTGGTTCCGACGAGGTGCCCAATCCGGATAGCCTGTCGTTGCGGGAACATCGGATCGTCCTGGGCGTCAACTATGGCCTGTCGTCGGATTTGTCATTGTCCCTTCTGCTTCCGTATGTAAGCAGGGAGGCGAAGCTTCCCGGGTCGGATGCCGGGGGCGTCGAAAGCAGCAGTGAAGGCCTTGGCGATGCCGTGTTGCTCGGCAAGTACAATTTTTTCAGCGAGTACTGGAAGCAGAGCGCCTTCCACATCTCCGCGATCGGTGGACTCGAGCTTCCCACGGGCTCATCAAATGAGCGCAGCGGCGACGAGCTGTTGGCGTTTTCCATGCAGCCCGGCAGCGGTTCGCTGGATGCGATCGGCGGTCTGGCTCTGACGCTCAGCACCGGCAGGTTTCGTTTTGATGCGCACGCGATCTACAAGGCCAATAGCGAGGGGAGCGAAGATTTTACCGATGGTGATTTCTTTACCCTGGGCAGCAGCTTTGCCTATCGGTTTTATCATGCCAGGTACCCGGGTCCATCGGCTAACGTGAAGGTCGGCCTGAGCTGGAGGCACGAGGCTGTGGATGAGTATGGCGGGGAGGTCCTGCAGAACACGGGCCTTGAAGAATTACGGGTTCGCGCGGCGCTGGTCTATCACCCTTCTCCAGAGATTGACCTCGTCGCCCTGGTCGAGGTTCCCGTTCACGGAGACTACAGGGCCGCCCCGGGAGCCGGGCAACTCGCTCTCGATGTGAGAACTTTTTTCGGTTTCGGTATCCGTTTTTAATTGGAAAAGTAAAATATGAGAACAGTTATGACTTTTGCCTCGGGCCTTTTCCTTGTCGCCCTCTTCGGTTGCGCGAGAGCCCCTGAGATTCTCAATCCGGATGGACGGGCCTATGCGATCCTTCATCTCACCTTTGATTCGTGAATATGAAACGATGCGGCCTTCGGTTTGGTGAAGGCCCTCAAGCGCCGGGTCGGCGCTCACGCGGTAACCATAGATACGCTTGAAGAAATCGCCAGCTACAGCCTGCTCGATCCTCGGAAAATCAACTTCAAGGAGCTCGATACGGCTTGTGAAAGCGCGCACTATAAGCTGGTCGAGGTGCGGCTGGAGGCCTGGGGTGAGGTTGTTCAGGTGGCCGGCAAGGAAGGCAAGTACCTGAAGATTCGGGGCACTGGCCAACTGATCAGGATTTCAGGAGACCTGCCCCTGGGCAAGGTCAGCGGTCTCGTCGGAAAGATGGTTGAGCGGAGTGGTCCAACTCCAATGTTCAAGCCCGTGAAAGCTGTCGGGGGCGGGGCATCGGGAGCGCCCTGACCTCAGGGGAGCTTAGAGACGAGGTCCGCTTCAGTTTTTGCATGTTCGGATTTTCCTGCGAGGTTAGTCCATTCGTTCGGGTCCCTGGCGAGGTTGTATAGCTCACTGGAGCCGTCTTCATAGCGGATCAATCTCCAGGAGCCCGACCGGACGGAGTGTCGTCCTTTGCCGAAGGTTGTAACCACGGCGCGATCGGTGCCTGAGCGTGGGTTGTCGAGCAGCGGCTTCAGTGAGAGGCCTTCCAATCCGGCACGCTCGGGGAGGCCAGCGAGCTCTACCAGGGTGGGGTACAGATCTACCAGGCTGACAGGCGAAGAGCAGCGCTGCCCGGCCCATTTTTTCGCGGCCGGCTGTCCGGCGGCCGGCACGATCAGCAGCGGAACTCGGGTCGAGCGCTCCCAGCCGGTCCATTTCCCCCAATGCTGTTTTTCGCCGAGATGCCAGCCGT
>CAJWZY010000260.1 GCA_913050545.1 uncultured bacterium
CGCGCTGTTTACGCTCATCCCGCCGGCGAATCATGTAGCCAAGCCAATCGCCAAAGAAGAAGGGCAGGATGAACACCATGCCCAGCATCACAATACAGAATGGACCCAGGCCGACACCGCCAAGAAAACCCGCAACGATCAGGAATCCGCAGGAGAGCATGAGGCCTATGATCACCTTCTGCCAGGCCCGAAAGCGCCCTGGGTTCGATGAATAGCCCAGAACAGCTCCCGCGCAAATCGGAAGCCCCAGGACAATCGCCCAGCCCACCCCCTCGTTATAATTCGTGGAGACCAGGAAGAACCCACCGCCAAACAATAAGACAAGGAAAGCCAGCAGGTAAGCGGCCCAGGGCGACAGGATATCGAAAGAGACAAAGGTCTGTTCATCCAGAGGGTCGTATTGAAGGCCGCAATGGGAGCAGGCGGCCTCGACCTCCTCCTTGCCGCCGGTGGCCCCGTCCGGGTTGGCAGGCGCCGGCCTCAGCTCTCTGTAACAGCGAAGACAATAATGGGTCACTCGCAGAGATCCTGGAGCTTTCGCCTGAGCATCCTCAGATGCAAGGCGCAGGTAAATTTGAGCCACCAGGATCTCAGCACGGCCGGAATCGGCCAGGCTGTCCAACGCCCCTTCACCTCGATCCTGAGCGTGCTGAACTCCCGCCCCGATTCCCGATGAGACTCGAGGGTGACCTCAAAGATATGGGGAAAGCCGTGGCGAGGGCCGCGGGATGACAGATCGCTGAAGGAATAGCCGCGGCCCTCATTCCAGTTCAGGAGACGGCCAAAACGAAAAAAAGTAACCCCCAGCAGGCCATGCTCAATCGCCAGGTGGGTGCCAGCCCCGATGGGCCTGCGCATCGCAAGCACACGTCGATGATAGGGGTCCGTGGTGAGAAACGATCGGAGATCGGATACGAATCCCCAGAGCCGTTCCTTTGACACCGGCGCCTCCAGCTCCATCGAAAGCCGAACAGTCGGCCAGGCCTGCTTCGCGCAGTCCATACGCGACCGGACCACCAGGCCGGAGCCGCAATCTTTAGTTCTCATCGGTGACGACCCACTCAAGGCCCGGCTCCACGACATAGAAACCGAGCCTGCGCCCATCGAGCTGTGCTTCCCATCTATGCCCTACGTAAGATTTCCTGATCGAGGTCTCCCGGGCCCCCAGGTCCGGATACGGGGTGTAGACGGAATCAAATCCGATCCAGATGATCTTCAACAGCTTGTCCGTCTTGTTGATGACCTTGAAATCACAGGCCGGAGTACCTGAATGAGAAGGAATGCGCTCATGCTCCTCAAAGGCAACAAAACCAAGGCTCTGCCGCAGCTCGGTGAGAGCTTCGGGGCTGTTCTTGAGCTGCCCGGAAAGGTGAACCGCACCCAGGGTCGGGACCTTTTTCAGAACGGCAAGATCCTCATCTCCTCCATGCCATTTCTCACCCAGCAGCACAGATGAAACCACGTCGACAGTCGCCGGCTCGAGAATCTGGATCTCATTGATGGACCACCACAGGGTAGTTTTTCCTGTCTGGACAATTCGCAGGAACTTCGCTTCGACCGACTGGAAAATAGATTCTGTCACCGGCGAGGAGCCCTCCCCCTGGGCCAGAATACCCGACCACTTAACCCCATCCAGTGAGCTGTAGATCTGGTAGCCCACCGGGTGATCGTTCCTGCCCGGCCCCTTCAGGCGGACGCCTCCGATGAGGGTGGGGCCGGGGAATTCGACGGAGAACCACATGCCCGGCTGCTGGCTTGCATGCGAGGTCCAGCGGGTGTCGGGATTCCCATCGATAGCGTTGCGAGGCTTGAATTCATCCGTGGAGGAATGGCTCGCCGCGACCTTCCAGAGGTCCTTGCTGCCGAGAATCTTAATTGTCGCAACAGGAGCCTTTCTGCGGTAGTTGATCTCAGCGCCCTTCTGGTAGAGCTGAAGAGCGGCCTTCTTTTCTTCAAAGTCGAGCCTCGCTGATTTGAGTACCCTGGCAATAGCCTGGGTCAGTTGAAGATCTTTTCCGCCAGCCTCCTCCAGGAGAGCCGACAGCTCGTATACCGCCGATGGCCCCTTGACGATCGCGAGCTTTCTCCAGCAGATCAATTCCTTACCTGGGTTCTGGGTCACCTCGATCGTAGTCGAGGCATCCCTGTTAACCCCCAGGTCATAGAGCAAAGGAATCGAGCCCACCTGCCAGGGCTGCCGGCGGGGCAGCTCAGCCGGCTCAAGCTCCTTTCCGTCGAGCCGGACCACGATCCGCGAAGAATCCGGCCGCAGAACATTGACCTGGCTCATATCAACCTCTAACCATTTCCTCGTCGCGGAGGGCTGAACCGTTCGGCTAAGAATAACGGGGGCGCCCTGCAGGGAAAGAGCCGGAAAGAAATATCCTTCTCCCCTGTTCTCGAATACAACCCGCCAATCGCAAACAGCTGCAGCGCTGATTGTCGTGGTCCAGCTTCTCCAGGCGGGAACATTGAGATGAACCCGGTTGCTCACGAGCACCTCGAGACGTTTGCGGTCAAGCTGCAGCATCGGCTCCAGCCAATCGACCATGTCACGAATATCGAACGGGTCGACGGAGGAGATCCCTTCATCGTGGGCCGTATCAGCCTGCAGGATCAACCGCCTCTTACGACCTTCCGCGGCGGCGGCAAGCTCCAGCCGCCCGGTATCGACTGCCTGGTGGCTGCCGACCAGGAAGGGGCTCTCGTAGAGTGGCTTCCCATCCATGGACTCCAGAAAGACCCTGCCGATGGCGCAGCCGCCATCCCCGACTCTCCGGTCCAAGCCAAGATGGGACCTGAACGCCATCACCAAGGGATGAAGGTCAAAATGCAGCTCGTTGTAAGCGTGCACTGCGTAGCCCCAGCCATACACCCTGCCGGCGCTGGCAAGAAAGGCGTTCCTGCTGTTTCGGTTCAGCCGCCAGCCGGCATCCTTGGCCAGGAAGTGTCGCTCCTTGAATACCACGGGGTATAAACGTGAGAGGGGTATCTCCTCCGGCTTGAAGAAGCTGTAGGTGTGGATCTTATTGAAAGGTGTCCAGACCGGATCGAGAGACCAGGCCGGATGGGCCATATGCTGCCAGGTCTCCGGCCCTCCCTGGTCACCCCGGAGCATCTCCACCCTGGCCTTCACCTTCTCCATGGCAGCCAGCCAGTCATTGTAGTCGTCAACCTGGGAAAACAATTGCTCCGCCGTCTTGGATTTCTTGGCCCGTTTGAGCTGGTCCCGCTTGAGAGCCCTGATTCTTTCGATCCTGCGCTGATCCTGCTGCTGACGCTGAGCCCTCGTCCTCCGGACCTCATCGGCATTCTGCCGCTCAAGCTGCTCGCGCTGACGAAGACGGTCCCTCCTGAAGGCTTCCACTTGAACCTTCCTCCTGTCCTCGGGCAGCTTCTTGAGCTGCCTGAGCCTGGTCTTCTCCTGGCTCGCAGTCAGCCGATCGTACGACTCCAACCGGCGCTGGTGACGTTTCTCCATCTGGGACAGGTGACGAACCGTAACCTCACGCAGCTTGTCCTCTTGCCTTTTGTCAGGCGTGTCCGCAGCAGCCTGTTTTTTTATCTCCTCATCCAGCTTCAGCTCAAGAGTCTTGATCCTCTCCAGGGCGGCCTTGTTGTGCTGTTCAAAGTTGTTGAGTTGACCCTTGAGAGTCTCCCGGACCCTCCCCAGCCGTTCCTGCTCCTCAAGGGAACTGTAACCCAGCGCCTGGAAGCGCCCACTGGAAGAAGTGACAATGAGCCCATCGATTGATTCAAATTGAAACAGCGACTCCCTGAGATTTGGACTGAGAATGGCGAGGTCATCGTAATAAGATTCCCAGGGATCCCTGGTCCGGGGATGGATCTC
>CAJWZY010000261.1 GCA_913050545.1 uncultured bacterium
TAAGCATATTGTCCTTCTAAAGCCTTAAATCGGTTGTAAGCATCCTGAAGATGCCCTTCTTCTTCTAGGCAGGAGGCGACAACAAAATCCACATCTTCTTTAAAACGGCTATCTGAATATCCTAAATTAAAGCGCCGGCCATGTTCCCTCGCTTCAGGGCACCTGCTTAACGCAAAAAGAATTTCGATAATTTTAAATTTGCTTTCTTCTGCCCAGGAACTACCGGGATAGTTTTCCAGTAAAATATTTAGCTCCACCAGGGCCTGCTCGATGAGGGGCTGGTCATCGGTAACGATTCTCGCCACCGGCTCCCACTGCGAGCTGAGCACCTCGTCGAGGTATTCAGCGATGGCAGGACCGCCGCGGTCTTCGTACTCACCACGGCTGGCACGGTCAGATACAGTCAGGATTCCTATCTTCGCTGTCACCATGGTGAAACTCAGGGCAGCTGCGAATGGCTTCCGTCACAATAGGGAGGATTGCAGGTGCGCTTGCAACCGCACCACGCCACTGTCTTCGCCTCCTCGATCTCGACCACCAGGGGAGCCATCCCGGTTCCTGCGTGGCCCCCATCGCAATAGGGCTGGTTCTCGGAGCGTCCACAGGTACACCAGGCCTTCTTGCCAGGTTCCTCGTCGATCACGCAGGGAGTTTTCTGCGGAATGGGAATATCGTTTTCAGAGCTCATGGTTTCTCCCAGGTAACTGTTAGTTGAACAGGAGCTGTAGTTTGCCTTAAAACGGTGCTGAAGTCTCTATTGAAGGAACTCGCTGCCCACCCCGACGGAACACCTGGAAAAAGCGAAGAAATCCGATTGAATACCCGGCGCCGGGAGAGTGTCTTATCCTTACGCGATCAACCCAAAGGACAGAGAACCATGAACAGCTCACGGAATACTGCTCCCGTTTTCCAGCTACCTCCCGGCCCCATCCTGCAGGCAGCAATCCTCTTCAGCATCTCGGCTCTTCTTCCCGCGGCTGAAAATACCGGCCCCGGCAGCCCCCCTGTAGCGAAAAAGATCCCCGAGAAGACGACCCTCCACAATGACAGCCGGATCGATGAATACTCCTGGCTGCGGGATATAGAAGATCCTGCCACCCGGAAATACCTCCAGGAAGAAAACCAGTACGCAGAATCGCCCCTCAAGCCACTGCAGCCGCTGGCCGAACGCCTGCAGAAAGAGATCCAGGGCCGCATCGTGCAGCCCACAACCATTCCAAGCTGGCAGGAGGGCCGCTATACCTACTACACCCGCAGCCAGCCCAACAGCCCCTACCCGGTCTACTGCAGGAAAAGAGGACGGCTCTTCGCCCGGGAAGAGGTGCTGCTGGATGCCGCCTCACTCGCCCGGGAAGGAAAGAACCACCGGATCGGCACCTTCCTGGTAAGCCCTGACCACACCAGGGCAGCCTTCACCATCGACGAGGAGGGCCAGGGAGAATTCTCGATCCGTATTCTTGACCTTGCAACCGGCAAGCCGGCCGGAGGACCCGTCGATGGAACAGCCGACAATTTCTCCTGGTCCGCCGCTGGGGACTTCCTTTTTTACGCCCGCCGCGCCGGCACAGGCGGGCCCAGGACCATCTGGCTCCACCGCCTGGGGGAAAAACAGGAGCAAGACACGCTGCTCTACCATGAGCGCGACAGGGACTTCACCGTTCGAATCAATAAAACGCTCGATGGACAGTTTATCTGGCTCGATATTTCCAACAAGGACAGCTCGGAGGTGCGCTACCTGCGGGCAGCCGATCCGCAAGGACGCTTCCGGCTCCTGGCAGCGAGGCGAACCGGGGTGAAGTACGACCTCCTGCACCAGGGCCGAAGCTTCTACATCAGGACCAACGATGGCTCTCCCAACTCCCGCCTCATGCTGGTGCCTGAATCAGACACCGCACGGAAGAACTGGCGCGAGAAGATACCTGCCCGCGAAGGCATCGTGCTCGAAAATGTCCAGCTCTTCCGCCATCACCTGGCCCTCTTTGAAAGGCACGATGGCAGGAGGAAGGTGCGGATCCAGGATCTCGATGGAGCTGGAAGCCACTACATAGATTTCCCGGACCACCTCTACTCCGTGGAGAGCTGGCAGAACCGGGAATTCATCACCAACCGCCTGCGAATAGCCTATTCATCGATGCTCGTCCCCCTGTCCTTCTTTGAATACAACATGGATGCAAGGAGATGGGAGAGCATCCATGAGGTTCGCTTCAAGAACTACAGGAGAGAGGACTACTCAACGGAAAGGATCGAGGCGAAATCAGCTGATGGCGTCGCTGTCCCGATCTCGCTGGTCTACCGCAAAAGGGAAAAACGAACCGCGGGTCCCCTGCTGCTGAGGGTCTATGGATCCTACGGACTCAACCTCGAGCCCTGGATGAACCCCGTCGATCTTTCCCTGCTTGAGCGAGGCGTCACCATCGGCATTGCGCATGTGCGTGGAGGTGGGACCTACGGAAAACGCTGGCACACGGCCGGGAAATTACTCAAGAAAAAGAACTCGATCAGCGACCTGCTTGCCTGTGTCGACCACCTGGAGAAATCCGGGTACACGGCCCCGCAAAAGCTGGTTCTCTCCGGGCAGGGCCCGGGGGCATTGCTGGTCGGGGCCGCTCTCAATGAGAGACCCGGCCTGGCAAGATCCGCAACACTTGATCTGCCCTACGTGGACCTCCTCAACGGGCTCCTCGACAAGTCCGTCCCCCTCAGCTCCGGGGAATACTCCGAGTGGGGAAATCCAGAAAGTGGCGAGCACTATTCCTACATCAAATCCTACTCACCCTACGACAACATCCGCAACGCCAGCTACCCGGACCTGCTGGTCACCGCCGACCTCAACGACAGCCGCAGCCCCTTCTGGATGGCCGCGAAGTGGGTGGCCAGGATCAGGGCCACGGCGAAGGCTGGCACTTTCATAGCCCTCCAGACCCGGATGGGGAACACTGAACGCTCCGCAGAAAGTTCACCACGCGACAGCTTTCTGAAGCAGCGCGCACTGCAGCTGGCCTTCATCATCGACCGTCTCGGGATCGGCTCAAAAGAAAAGGCCGCCAAGAACTGACCTGCTCAGTGGCAGCCACAGCCGCCGGGCCGTGCGCAGCCGCCGCCGGACGGGCCTGGCCCGGGGTCCGAAGCGCCTTTTGACTGGATCAGCATCCCTGCCCCCAGCTGGCGCTCTACAGGAGAATCCGGCAAGGTCTCGCCAGCCTCCTCGCCTGCCAGTTCGCAGAGTTCACCCCAGGTCTCGAGCTTGCGGGTGATGCTGTGGAACACCTCGAGAGTCTTGCCGTTGCCGGGACAGAAATAATCATAGGTCGGCATATGGTTTCACCTTCACAAAGAATACTGCGCCCCACCAGGGCCTGTTCCAGTATAACGCCCCGGCTCTTTTTGACCCTAGTTTGGAGGAAAAATCTGAGAACAAGATCGCCTTGCCGTGTAATATGACGAGCCTTGAAGGATCCAGATAACCGGAAAATTGTACCTGACTATCGATATGCAGCAAAACCAGCCATCCCAGGCCTCAACGCCTGAAAAAGAACAGACCCTTCCCGATATAGCCCGGGATTCAACCGCACAGGTTGCGGCGATTCTCGATCGTGTCGGCATGTCCGGTATCGAAACCGTCCTGCGGCGGCGAAACACCGAGGGTGAGCTCATGCTGGTGCCTGCCAGGGTCGACGCCTTTGTCAACCTCGATGACCCGGAGGCGAGGGGAATCCACATGTCGCGGCTCTACCTCGACCTGCAGCGCAAGCTCGAGGAGAACGACTTCACCTTCTCCCTGCTGCCGAAGATCCTTGAATCTTTCACCCGGTCGCACTCATCCCTGAGCACCCACAGCTACCT
>CAJWZY010000262.1 GCA_913050545.1 uncultured bacterium
CATCGATGCAAAAGGAGCTTGAATGCCCAGCTTGAATCCGACCCATGGCCATCCCCTGGACCCCTTCACACCCTTCGAGTTGACGCGCGCCGTCGAAATCCTGCGGACGACCGGGCAGGTGAGCGAAGCCGCCCGTTTCTCGGCGGCGCTCCCGGTCGAGCCTTCTTCCCTCCGGTTCCAGCTCCAGCCGGTCTGTGCGGCGGGCAGTTTCTCCCCCCTGGGGTAGCAGCAGGACCATCTCTGGTGGATCCTCGAAATCGACGAGCAAGCCTGTCGTCAAGTCCTCCGGCGCGACGGTGATCAAGAGGTCATCCCGGTCGTTGCTGGGTGCGGGTGGTGGCGGTGGAGGTGGTGGCGGCGCGAGGGTAGAAAGCCCCGTTCGCAGGCCGCTTTCCTCGAGCGTGAAGTCCAGTACTGCTTCCAGTGCCCGGACCTCGGCCAGCAGGAATCTCCTTCGCCGGGGTGTCTTGTCGTCGTCGACGATAGAGAAGAAGGCCGACAGCGGAGTGTTGAGCCGTTTCGGGAGTCGCCTGCGGACTCCTTCTTCCGCGTCAGGAAAAATCGTGCGCTCCAGTGAGGGCGTCACCCGGAGCATCAAGGGTTCCGATCCGGCCAATCCTGCCGGTAACGGTGCAGGTGCCGGTGCAGGTCTGCGCAGCGGTAACGCCGGGCGCACCGCAAGCCGTCGTGGTGGAGCAGGAGCAGGAGTCGGTGAGGGACGGATCGTTCGATCATCTGTCGATGCCGCAAGTGTTCGCAGCCCCAGGAGCCTGGCCAATGTGCCCAATCTCGAAGCCGCAGCGAACTCAGCCGGCCGGTCCGGTGGCCGCCGCGAAAGCGGCTGGTCCGGTGGCGGCGGCAGGGACCGCCATCACCAGCACTACTATCCCTACAGGTCCTATCGAAGCCACTTCTCGGTAGGCTTCGGAGTGGGCTTTCCCTTCGGGTATTACAGCCGGACCTACCACACCAGCCATTACCGGGGTTTTTCTTCCTGGAGAAGCAGCTTCTGGGTTGGTTCCTACGACCCGTGGTACTACCAGCCGTGGTCCTACGATCCCTGGGGAACGGTCTACCCATCGTATTACAGCAGTGTCTACTTCCCCATTGGCAGGCACCACCGATCCTATATCGGGATCGGGGTAGGTGTCGGGGCTCCCCAATACTGTCCGCACCATTACCTCAACCTGCACTATTGCGGCTGTGACCGCGTGCACGTGGGGCAGAGAGCGCCGGTAGTTGTAGAGGCCCCGCCCCTGGTCATCGAGCCCGCCCCAGCACCCGTACCCGCAGGCGATGGGGGTGGAGCGGAAGCTCCTCCCGCGCCTGTAGAGCCTCCTGCTGACCCCGTGGAAGAGGGTGCCGAGACCAGCTCTGTTGAAGGACTTCGCCCTGCCCAGCTTAATTTCTGGCTTGGGCTCGAGGGCCTGCGCCAGGGCAAGTACAACGATGCGGCCGAAGCCCTCTACAACTCGCTGCTCGAAGATCCCGGCAACGGGGTCATCAAGATCATCCTTTCGGAATCACTTTTCGCTATCGGGGAATACCGCTACGCCGCGAGGTACCTGCGGGAAGCTCTCGGCGACTGGGATGAATTCACCCGCTACCAGTGGAGCCCCGCTGCTCTCTACAGGAATGCTGAGGATTTCCCGGTTCGGCTGAAAGCTCTCGAGAAGGAAGCCAGCGAGCACCCGGAAAACCTCGACCTGCAGCTGGTCCTCGGCTACGAGCGATTTGTGCATGGAGACCCGGACGGGGCAAAGGGTATTTTCGCAACCCTTGCAACCTCGGCACCTGATGAGCCGACCCGCAAGCTCTCCACCCGTTTCCTGGGCAGGATCGAAGCGCTTGCCGGCGGTGAAGCTGTTGAGCCACCACCCGGGAATCCGACGGGACGCTTCCTCAAGAGCCTCTCACTGGAAGACCTGCGCGCGCTCAACATGCGCTGAGGATTTTTCTCCTGCCCTGCTCAGCCCCGGCCTTCGGGGGGCGATCAGATATGGGTCGCCTTGCCCGTTGCGTCCGCGGCGGCTTCCATCACCGCCTCCGACAGCGTGGGGTGGGCGTGGATGGCGAGGTGGAGGTCTTCAACCCCGAGCTCGGCTGATTTACCCAGGGCGAGCTCGGCGATGAGCTCGGTGGCCTCGGAGCCGATGATGTGGGCGCCGATGATTTCCCCGCTGTTCTTGTCGGCGATGATCTTCACGAATCCGTCAGTCTCTGCTGTGGCGACAGCCTTGCCGCTGGCGGCAAAGGGGAACTTGCCGCAGCTGATCTCGAGTTCCTTCTCCTTCGCCTCGGCTTCGGTGAGGCCAACGCTGGCGACCTGGGGCTGGCAGTAGACGCAGGATGGTACCAGGGTGTAGTCAATCGGCTCGATCTCCCGGTCGGCCATGTGGCGCAGCACGTGGATTCCCTCGAAGGAGGCCACGTGGGCCAGTGCCGGGGGGCCGTTGACATCGCCGATTGCGTACACTCCGCGCACGGAAGTTTCACAGTGTCCATCAACGGCGACAAAGCCGTTTTCCAGCTCCAGCCCGAGCTCTTCGAGGCCGAGGTTCTCGGTGTTACCCAGGACCCCGACGGCCACCAGCACGGCATCTGTTTCCACGGTGGTGGACTGGCCCTCTTTTTCAAAGGTGGTTGAGACCCGGTCTCCGTCCCTGTCAACCGACAGCACCCGTGCGTCGGTATGGATATCAATTCCCTGGCGCTTGAAGGACTTCTCGAGGGTACGGCTGATATCTGCGTCGCTTGCGGGCAGGACAGCCGGCAGGTATTCCAGCAGGGTTACCTTGCAGCCGAAGGAGGCGTAGAAATAGGCGAACTCAACGCCGATGGCGCCGGCGCCTATGATGGCCAGGGATTCGGGGCATTGGGGAAGCACCATGGCTTCCCGGCTGGTGATGACGCGTTCGTTGTCAATCTCGACCCCGGGTATGCTGCCGGCGCGGGCACCGGTGGCGATGATGCTGTGGGTTGTCTGGATCTCGATGGTTTCCCCCTCAGCGCTGC
Organism: uncultured bacterium; assembly: GCA_913050545.1. Taxonomy (GTDB): domain Bacteria; phylum Planctomycetota; class UBA8108; order UBA8108; family UBA8108; genus UBA8108. Next base: position 3,016 of record CAJWZY010000262.1, read on the forward strand.
TGACCTCGATCCTGTTTGGCGAGAGGTAGCGTGCGCTGCCGGAGTGGACCGTGATCCGGTTTTTCTTCATCAGGAAGCCGATTCCTCCTGAGAGCTTCTCGGCTGCCCCACGGCTCCTTGAGATCACCTTCTGCCAGTCGACGGAGATCTCCCCGGTTTCAAAACCCCAGTCGGAGGCCTTTTTCAGGAACTCGTAATGCTCAGCACTCTTGAGCAGGGCCTTGGTGGGAATGCAGCCCCAGTTGAGGCAGACGCCACCGAGTGCCTCGCGCTCGATAATGGCGACGCTTTTTCCTTCCTGGGCGGCACGAATGGCCGCAACGTAACCGCCGGGGCCGGCGCCGATTACCGTGACATCGTAAGAGTGGGATTCCATCTTCAGGGTCTCAAGCGGTTGAAAATTTCCCGCGGATATACTTCAGCGCAGGAAGGCATAAAGATGGTCTGCAGGAGGCAAAGTTTCAATTGAAAAGCCCCGCGAGGGCGACGGGTCAGGTTAGTCCTGCAATTGAACATTGAAACCGGGATCGGTTTGGGCGTATACCTTCAGTCGTCCCAAGCAGCCCATCGAAGAGACCGGAGCGAATGAACATCCTGAAACTGAGCACACACTGGCTGGTTCTTGTTGCCCTCCTGATCGGTGTCGTGGTCGGGTTGCTTATCCAGCGGGCAGATCCGCAGCCGCGCATACCGATCGAAATTATGGAGGCCGACGGGACCGCCCAGGTTCTTGATCCCGGTGGCGTCAAGGGCGTGCAGCAGGACGACAAGGTGCTGCAGGTTGATGGGGAGAATGTTGGCACGAATGCCCAGGGGCAGGA
>CAJWZY010000263.1 GCA_913050545.1 uncultured bacterium
AAATCAAAGAGCAACGCTTTGTAGCGCAAAGCAAATTATGCTTCGCGATCAGAGATCAATTCCCTGTAACGCGACTTCATACGCTTATTATTCCCCGACGGCATGTGGCTGGGTATTTCGATCTCTTTCAGCCGGAGTTGAATGCGATTGCGCGTCTGCTGAAAGAAATCAAGGATGGCATTAGCAAGGAAGACCCAGAGGTAACGGGGTTCAACGTGGGGGTTAATTGCGGAGAGGATGCCGGGCAGACGGTTCCTCATTGCCACATCCACCTGATACCGAGACGCAATGGGGATGTTGCAAACCCGGCTGGAGGGGTTCGGGGAGTTATCCCTGGGATGCAGGATTACAGGGGTCTTGGTGGGGAAGGGGAATAGAGGGCTTGAATAGTAGTGACGGCAGAGCGCATCGTCCCAATTGGTGAAGCAGCCTCAATCCGCTTCGGATTTTTCCGGCGGCGTCTGCGGCGGCGGACGCCGGCCCTTTCGCGGGCGGCGCGGGTGCTTCGCCTCGGGTGAGCCTCCCGGCCAGGGCGCTACGAGCCGGGCATCCCGGTTCTGGCGGCCTCTCTTGAGCAGGGCTCCGCGGGTGGTTCCCTCCGGTGGGTCGCGGAAGACCCGTCTCTTGCCGTCCTGGCAGAGGTAGATGCCAGCGTCGGTACGCCGGACCTCCATCGGGTCTCCGATGACCCGGGCGAGCTCGGGGTCCTGGTTGCCCGGCAGGCCGCTCTTCTTTGCCGGCTGGATCACGAGGTAGCTCATCGACCCCTTGCCGTAGACCAGGCCCAGCGGCACGGCGACCTGTTTGACGAGGTCTCCCGGTTGCCACCTGAAGTGAAAATGGCACCAGGGCCTGTTGCTCTCCTCCAGCAGCGGGCAGGTTTTCTGGTGGGTGCAGGGAGCCAGTACTTGCCAGCGTTGTGATTCAAGAAGGGCGTCGTGCAGGGCGAGGAGCCGTCGGCCCTGCTGCCTGAGTCCCGGCTCGATGATGACGACGGTGCTGCCGGCGGGCAGCTTCTCGGCGAGCCTGGAGAAGAGACCCTTGATGTCGATTCCCCGCCGCTCCGGGTGGTCGAACTCGTTGATGACCATCGACATCCACACCAGGGTTGGCCCCTGGAAGCGAGGCAGCAGCGGGAGCTTCTGCTGCACGGTGGTGATGGAGGCCTTGATCCCGTCCTTTTCCGGCGGGGCGCAATCTCCGAAGATCTCCCGGGCGACCCGCAGGGCGCTGCGGCTCTGGTCTGTAAGCAGGTAGCGCCGGGTGCGGTCGGGGGCCAGGGTCAGCAGGCTCGCGATGGTCGAGCTGCCAGGGCCGGCGCCGATATCGGTTATCCATTCGGTCTCCGCGATCGCCGGGTAGCGTTCGAGCAGGTCCTTGAGGACGCACATCGATCGCACGGTGTTGAGCGGAAGATGGTAGCGCAGGTAGGCCAGGCGCAGGCGCGGGTCGTTCATGTAGCTGAAGCGCTTGAGGTGCCGGCGGTCGCTGGTGAAGAGCTGGAAGAGCTCCTCGAGCGCCTCGCCCTGGGAGCGCAGGGAGGCCCTGACCTTGCCGACCTGGTTCTTGATCGCCCTCAGCAGCGGGCGGGGGGTAGCGAGGGAGGGCATGGGGCTTCAGCCTGTGGGCAAATTCGTTTCGTTGAGCCTGTTCAGCAGGTGTGGCCCAAGCTTAGGGGAAAACTCTTCTGCTGCCAGAGGAATTATCGAGATGGTTCTCGGCCGACGATCCTCCTGCCCTGTCTATGCAAGCCCAGCCGGTACCCGTAGAATAATCCCCTCAGGAGGAGAGTGTCAGCTTAAGTAACGAATTCGACCCGGCGGGGACAGATGAACGATCCAGAGAACAACCCGGAATCTGCGAACATCCCCTGGGACCCGGTCTTTCTCGACTCGCGGCGGGAGGGACTGGTTATTCTTCTCTTGTGGGTGGTGGCACTCCTGTGGGCCGTACCCTACTGTTATCTGAACGGTTTTCCGGAGACCTTTGACGAAAAAGAGTTCAGCACCGTCTGGGGCATCCCCTCCTGGCTCTTCTGGGGCATCGCCGTGCCCTGGCTCATCGCCAATCTCTTCACCCTGTGGTTCTGTTTCTTCTATATGAAGGATGGAGATCTCGGCGAAGACGCCCCCGTTGAGGCAGAAGATGCCGCCGCGGAGGTGAACGCATGAGCGGTTTCCTCGCCGCCGCCGGAGGCTTCAGCCCGGCGCTGATCACCTTCCTCGTCTACACCCTGGCCGTCTTTTCCCTGGCGATCATCGCCAACCGCCTGCGCAAGGGAAGCAACTTCCTCAGCGAGTACTTTCTGGGCAGTCGGGGGTTGGGGGTCTGGGCATTCGCCCTGACACTGGCCGCGACCAGCTCATCGGGTGGCAGTTTCATGGGCTTCCCGAGCAAGATCTACACTCATGGCTGGAGCCTGGGCCTGTGGATCGGCAGTTACATGGTGGTGCCGATTTGCGTCATGGGCCTGTTGGGCAAGCGGATGAACGAGGTGGCTCGGACTGCCGAAGCGATCACCATCCCCGACGTGCTCCGAGACCGTTTCCGCAGCGTCGCCTTCGGGTTGACCTCCGTCTCGCTGATCGTCTTCTTCATGACCTTCAACCTGATCGCTCAGTTCAAGGGTGGCAGCACGATCCTGAAGACTCTGCTGGGCCCGATCGACGCCTTCACCTCCTCGGCCGCCAGCCTGCCCGACTGGGTTTCCTCGCTGTGCTCGCAAGGCAACGAGTACCTGTTGTGCCTGGTCGTCTTTGGCGTCGCGGTAATCGTCTACACAACCTACGGCGGATTTCACGCGGTGGTCTGGACCGACGTGATGCAGGGGCTCGTCATGCTGGCAGGGGTCCTGATTCTCCTGGCCCTGACGCTTTCCCAGGTGGGCGGACTGGAAAATGCGACGCGGCAACTGGAGAAGCAGACGCCGCCGGAGTTCGGGACGGCAATCTTTTTCGCGGAGGCCGGGGGCGGAGAGCTCTCTCTCCCAAAGGGAACCTGGTTGGCTTCCGAGAACGGAGAGATCGTGAGGCTCAAGGAGGCCGGTTCGGTCTCGACGGAAGAGATGCCGGTCGAGGTGCTCATCGTTACTTCCGGGGAAGAGGCAGGGCGGATTGCGGGTGAAGTGCGGCGGGACGTCAAGGCGCGCATCCTCGAACGCGAGCCTTACAAGTATGGCGCCGGCCAGGAAGGCGTTTACTTGACCGCCCCGGGTCCGCACCGCACCAAGCCCGAGGGGTTCCTGCCGGTCCTCCTGGCCCTGAGCTTCTTTGCCTTCTGGAACTTTTCGGGGGCGGGTCAACCGAGCTACATGGTGCGCCAGATGGCTTACCGGGACACGGTGGTGCTGCGGCGATCGATTCTCTTCGTCGGAGTTTTCTTCACCCTGATCTATCTGCCCCTCGTCCTGATCTTCACGAGTGCGCGGATTCTCCTGCCGGGGATGGAGATCTCTCCCGACCGGATCATGCCGGAGATGGCCCGGGCAGTGACTGAACAGGCGGGCGTCCCATGGCTGGCTGGCATCCTGGTGGCCGCGCCCTTTGCCGCCATCATGTCGAGCGTGGACAGCTTTCTCCTCCTCGTTTCCTCAGGAGTGGTGCGTGATGTCTACCAGCAGAAGAAAAAAGGCGAGGTTTCGGAGAAGACGATTGCCCGGTTGAGCCGCCTGACCACCGTGGTGGTGGGAGCTCTCGCAGTCATCTTCGCGCTCAACCCGCCCAAGTTTCTGCAGACCCTGATCGTGTTCGCTTCCGGTGGTCTGGGGGCGACCTTTCTCGTGCCCGTCATCATGGGCCTCTACTGGAAGCGCATGA
>CAJWZY010000264.1 GCA_913050545.1 uncultured bacterium
CTTCGCGCCTGACCGCGAGGCCTGTTCCAGTTCCCCCTGCAGCCCTGGCTGAAGGGCCCGCAAGGACCCTTGTGGCCTCAGCTTCTATCATCATTACCATCTTCCTACCTCCATGCTCTCGAAACCAACCAACTCACCACGGTCCCGCCTGTGGTGGGCAATCCTCTCGCCCGGCGCAACCCGTCCTACTTGAATAACTTGCGTGAAATCCACCCTCCAGAGCTTCACTACGCTCTATTTCCTGTACCTCGGGTGAAGAAAGCTGCTCAGGCGCAACACCTGCTGCCTGGTGACCTCCATCTGGAATTCGGCAGCGTATACCCGCCGAACACTGTCCAACCGCTTTGAATAGACCGTCCTGATCGCCGCGCACTGGGCATCGCGGAATTGAATCCATTTGCGCTGCGCATTGATCAATTGCTCCTTCTCCTTAGCGCTGAAAGGGCGCGGCCGGCTTTGAGCCAGCAGGAACCTGTAGATACGGTTCAGCTCCCGGTCCCACAGCTTTCCTGTATCCACACAGCACTGCACCGAGGCCTTCGTGGTTGAAGCATCCTTGAACTTCCTTCCCCACATGATGTCGATCGGGTGCAACTTCGAGCTGGCCAGGATAAAGGCATGCTTGCCGGATGCCGGATCGAGGAGCACAGCTCCTGTTTCAGACTTATAGGAAATAACCAGGCGCCGTCCCGTCTTCCAGCCTGCGAGCGTCCTCCACTTGATTCCGGTGTAGTTGACATAGAGCTCATGACCGCCTTCAAGAAACACCCAGCCCGCATCCGCTTCTTTCACCGAGCCCACACCCTGGTAGCGGACCGCCTCCCTGTAGGACCAGTCGGCAGCCTCGAGCGCGACAGCCGGAAACACCAACAGCCCGGCCAGCAGCAACATCCCATGGACCTTCATTCGCTCTCCTCTCGTTCTCTCCATCAACGCGTTTTTACTCATCACTCTCCTGGCCGCCCTGGGTTCCCTCTCTCTGTTTTATTTCTCTCGACAAGCCGCTCTTTCGGCACAGCTCAGCCAAAGAGAAGGAACAGCACCACAGCCAGCACAACCCAGGACAGGGGCAGACTTCCGCTGTTGTGGACCTTGTAAATGGGAAAGCCAGGACCGCGTACCCTGTCGCGGTAATCGTAATCGTACTCGTGCATCAATTGTCTCCTTCAGGAACTTCAGTAGCCGCTTTACCCATCCACCGTGACCTTCAATTCCACCTGTGCGAGCCACCCGGAGGCAGCCACCTGTGCCGACGCGCCACAACCGGAGCCCGCTTGAGCTTCGGCATGTCCCTCAGCAGGGAAAGGAGCATCCACCTGATCTTCGCGGCGGCCTGCCTTCGATCCCTTCCTTCACTGCGGATCAAGTTGATAAGGCCGCGCAGCTCTTCCATGCATTCCCTCTTCATCGTCACACTCCTTTTCAGCCGAATAGAGACACCGCGACCGGCAAGCGCGCCAACACCAGCGGCTTGAACAGGCAACTCGAACAGGCGACAGCATGGCCACCTTCAGTGCCTCGCAAAAACGAAAGACCTGAACTCACTCACCCCTCACCGGCAGCCTGTGTTCACCTGTGTTCACCTGTGACCACTTGGGCCACTTGGGCCACTTGGGATCACTGCAGCTACCTGGGGGGTACTCTCCGGCACAGTGCTCTTCCAACAAGAACTCTGCGCCGCTGTCGGGGCTTATAAGAAGCGCGGCTTTTCACCGTCTATGTGAAGCGCCGAACACCTCTCGATAGCCACCTTGGGGGAGAACCCGACCATCATCTGTAAACTCCTCTTAAACCAGAAGATCTCCAAAACCTCTTTTCATACGTCTCTTACGACTTCCGGTTTCTCTTTACTTCCCTACCGCCACCCCTCGATCCGGCCAAAATGAACCGGAAATGACACTATAACAACACACGTACCTGATTGCAAATACGTTCAAAAAAAATGGTCGGTGCTCTACAAGTCTGCCCAGGATCGGCCGAGTCAAAGTTGACTCCCGTTCCCTCCGGATGGATATTGTTGGCGACAACCGCACCTTTCGGATCGACTGAGCATGCCTGTATTCAACTCAGTACTTGCCGGGGTCCTGAACCTGCTGCCGAAATGGGCAGCCCGCCCCTTCGCCAGGCCCTATGTCGCCGGAACCACCACCTCCAGCGCGCTGGAGGTGGTAGCCCAACTGAATTCCAGGGGGTTTTCAGCTACCCTCGACATACTGGGTGAACATGTAGAATCCCCCCACGAGGCCAGCCGGGTAAAGAACGCCTACCTGCAACTCTACGACCTCATCGCCGGGCAGGATCTCGATTGCAACATCTCGCTGAAGCTTACCCATCTCGGGCTCGGGTTGCCGGACACCCCGGCCCGGGAGAACCTGCTCCAGCTCGCCGCCAGGGCACGCAAGCATGGCAACTTCCTGCGGATCGACATGGAGAACTCAGAATATACAGATGAGACCATCTCCCTCTACAAGGAATGCAGGAGCCACCATGAAGGAACAGGAATGGTCCTGCAGGCCCGCCTGAAGCGAATCCTCCCTGATATCGAGAAGCTGTGCGGCCCCGGCTTCAACTGCAGGATCTGCAAGGGAATCTACCCCGAGCCCGAAGAGATCTCCCTCACCACCGCTGCTGAAATCCGTCAGAACTTCAGCCTCGCTGTGAGAACGATCCTCGAGGGGGATGGCTATGCAGCAATTGCCACGCACGACCTGGAGCTCATCGACTCACTGCAGGCATGGATCAGCGAGCACAGGATCTCTTCACATCGCTTTGAATTCCAGGTTCTGCACGGGGTGCCCATGGGCGGACGACTCGAGGAGTTGCTCGAGCGCGGCTACAAGGTCCGGGTCTATGTACCCTTCGGCGAGGACTGGTTCGACTATTCCATCCGCCGCCTGCGGGAAAACCCCCGCATTCTCGGCTACGTCATCAGGAATCTCTTCCGGCGCAGGAGCAGGCCGCCCTCAAGGAAGAAAACTCCAGCGAGGGGCCATACCCTGCCGACCTGCTGAGAAGAACCTTCCCCGGCTATTTAGTCGCCGCTGGTCCAGGCTTCGTCTTGCGTCCGACGAGATACTCCACCAGGCCAAGAAACTCATTCTTCGTCATCGCCTTCTCGAGCCCCAGGGGCATGAAGGTTTTCTTCTGGGGGATTTTCAACGCTATGGACGAAGCCTTGACCGGGTTCAGCTTGCCGCCCTGCTGGCGCAACATCAGCACGCCCCTGGTCTCGGCCTCGATGAAACCTGTGAGGAACTGTCCCTTCCTGGTCTGCAGCAGGACCCCGAGGTACTTCTTATCGACCACCGCGTTGGGGTTGAGAATCGACTGCAGGATCTGCTCCCTCTTAAGCCGCAGGCCGACATCAGAGAGGTTGGGACCGAAATTGACCCCCTTGTCGCCGACCTGGTGGCACAGAACGCAGTTCTTCTCGAAGACGAGCTTGCCCTGGCCTGCATCTCCCTTCAGCTTCAACAGCTCCTTCAGCGGCGGGAGCGCCTCGGCTTTCTTTGCCGCCGAAGCCGCCGAGGCGGGATCAACAGCCCTGAAAATACCGAGCTGATGGATCGACCAGAACTTACCCGACCGCCGCCCGGTCTGGGTAACCCTGATGTAGCGCGCATTGACCGGTGCGAAAGCGATCTCCGTTTCCGGGTGGCTCCCACTGCCGCTGGCCAGCACCTTGCTCCATTTCTTTCCATCATCTGAGACTCGAACCTCGTAGCCAACCGGGTGATCCAGGGCGGAACCCGCTGAATCAAGGCTCAGCCCTCGAACCAGCTGCGCCTTCGGTAGCTCAATCTGAA
>CAJWZY010000265.1 GCA_913050545.1 uncultured bacterium
TATCGAATCGCTGACGGCACCTTGAGCCCGCTCACGGGTCCCATGGGATCGGCGGATTACGCCAGCGTGCTCTCCAGGAAGGCGATTGAGCGTGATGGGAAGCTCTGGGCATGGGCGATCCCGGTGATCTTGCCTGTGACCGATGAAGAGGCTGCCGCCATTGAAGCCGGCGCAAACGTTTGCCTACGAGCAGGCGGCGAGGCCTTCGGCACGCTCACGGTCGAAAGCGTCTATGACTGGGACAAGCCGGCCTTCATCGAGGCCGTCTACGGGACAGACCGCATGGACCACCCTGGCGCGCGTCTCTGGACCAGCGATGAGCGCACGAAGCTCGTGGGCGGAACGATCGAGTTGCTCCCGTTCAATGACACACGCTCCTTCGCAGCGCGCGTCATGGGCCCCGACCAGACCCGCGGCCTCATCGAAGAGCGCGGATGGGAGCAGTCCATCGCATTCCAGACCAGGAACCCCCTGCACCGCGCTCACGAGTACGCCCTCGTCTACGGCGCAGAAAAAATCCTTCGCGAGAACGGCAAGAAGACAGGTGTCGTGCTGAATCCGCTCGTCGGCCAACTCAAGGGCGACGGCGTCCCGGCTGCGCCCCGCATGGAGACTTACGAAGCTCTCGTCGCTGGACGCTTGCTTGGCGAAGGCCGGGGCGACCTACACCGAGGGAGGCAATCTCTACCTCGACATCACCCGCTACGAGAAGATCGGTTGTCTTTGCGGCCGGAGCCTCCAGGAGCTTGAGGAGGCCCAGGGCGACTCCATGACGACAGAGGGTGGGCAGAAGCGAAATCCACTCGATATCGATCTGTGGAGAACCGATGCCCTGCACCAGATGCGCTGGGAGAGTCCCTGGGGCAGTGGCTTCCCCGGCTGGCATGTCGAATGCGTGGCCATGAGCAGGAAGTACCTCGGAGAGTTTTTCGATATTCACACCGGTGCCGACGACAACATCAATCCCCATCACGAATTCGAGATGGCCCAGGCCGCGGTGTTGAGCTCCGCGGAAGGCGATCGTGATCCACTGTCCCATTACTGGCTGCATAGCGGACCTGTAAGCGTTGAGGGGCAGGCGATGAGCAAAGCCAATGGCAATGTCGTTCCCGTCAGGGAGCTCCTCGAGTCAGGAATCAGGGGGAATGTCGTTCGAGTCGCACTGCTTTCGGAGCATTACCGCGACAACCTTGATTTCGGTGAGGCCGCCCTCGACAGGGCCAGCGAGGCAGTGAATCTCATCCTGGGCTTCCGTGACCACCTGCGCAGCCTACCAGGGGCTGACTCCGTAGACGATGAACCCGCTGCACAGTGGATTGTCGACACCGCTGCGGCCTTTACCGGGGCGCTCGATGAAGACCTCAACTACTGGAAGGCGATCTCGGCAGTGGTCGAGGCAGTTGGAGCGCTTGAGGCTGAAACCGTGGGTTCACCTGCCCGGGCACTCGATGCGCTGGGAGACTGGGACCGGGTGCTCGGAATCTTCTGAGGCCGGCCGCGCTCAGAGGCTGAGGTCGGGGAAAAAGATTCCCAGGATGATGAGAGCCAGCGCTGCTGTGACGATGACGAGCCCGCTGGCAAGGTTGGCGTCGGGGTCTGTGTCGAGCTTTTCCCGCTCCGGCCGCATGTACATATTGACGACGAGTCTCAGGTAGAAATACAGTGAGATGACCGATCCGACGATTCCCGCCAGCGCAAGCCAGGTATGGCCTCCATCAAGCGCTGCGCGGAAGATGTGCAGCTTGGCCCAGAAGCCGGCGGTGGGTGGAATCCCGGCGAAGGAGACCAGGACGACCAGCAGGCAGAGGGCGAGCACCGGCCTGCTCGAGGAGAGGCCGCGGTAGTCTTCGAAGGTTTCCCGGTCCTGCCCATTGTCTCCGAGGTAGCCCAGCAGGGTGAAGGCTGCCAGGGACATGAGGGTGTAGGGCAGCAGGTAGAAGAGAACAGCAGCCTCGGCGGTCTTGCTGCCGTCGGGATCGAGTGCCGCGACAACTCCTATCAGCAGGTAGCCGGTGTGGCCGATGGCTGAATAGGCCAGCATCCTCTTGACGCTGTTCTGCATCAGGGCGACAAGGTTTCCATAGAGGATCGTGGCTGCTGCCAGGAGGCTCAGCAGGGTGGTAAGAACCTCGCCGACCGGGATTTCGCTGCCGGGCTGGTTCGCTGTGAGCACCAGGAAACGCAGCAGCACTACAATCGCGGCGCTTTTCACCGTGACCGACATGAATCCAGTCGCAACGGCCGGGGCTGCTTCGTAGGCATCCGGCAGCCAGCTGTGGAAGGGGAAGGCGCCAACCTTGAACCCCAGCCCGATGACAGTGAGCGCCAGGCCGGCCAGCAGGAGGGACGGGTCGGCCTCGTTGGCAGCGATGCTTTCGGCAATCGCCGACAGCTCGATCGCCCCCGTGGCTCCGAAGATGAGGGTGAAGCCGAAGAGCAGGAAACCGCTGGAGAAAGACCCGAGGATGAAATACTTGAGACCGCCTTCGACACTGCGGCGCTGGTCGCGCAGGTAGCTCGTCAGCAGGTAGGCGGCCATCGAAAGCGTCTCAACCGCCAGGAAGAGCATGATGAGGTTGTTCGATTGCACGAAGAGGATCATCGAGGCGGCTGCGTAATGAAGGAGACAGTGGAACTCGCCATGTTCGGCATCAAAGCGCTTGAGGTAATCGATGGCGCCCAGCAGGGAGAAGAAGGTGCCGAGGATGATCAGGAGGCTGACAGAGCTCGAGAAGGAGTCGACCCGGATGGAATCCTGGAAGGCGGTCATCTCCGGCTGCTGCATCGAGGAGACTGCGAGGGCTCCGGCCATCACGGCTCCAAGCAGTCCGAGGAGGTTGATGACGGCGCTCAGCGAAGACCGCCGCTTCCCGGCAGCCTCGGGACGTGAGAGCCCGCGGTTGAAGCAATCGATCAGCAGGACCAGGGTCCCTGTGGCCAGCAGGACCAGTACGGGAAGGATGGCCCTGAAATCGGCCCAGGTCACCAGCGCCTCGGCGACTCCAGTATTGCCATTCTGGGCAAGAACCATTTCAGGCAAGAGGGATGTGGCTGCGTTGATCATGGTCTAACCTCCTGCCCCTCTTACAAGCTCCAGCCAGCGCACGACGCTGGGCTCGATGATATTGGTAAGCCATGGGCTGAACAGGCCCAGCAGCACCATGAGAATCACCAGCGGCAGCAGGTAGGCCATCTCGCGGCCATCGAGATCTTTCATTTCTGCGTTTTCTTCCTTGTCGGTCTCACCGAAGAAGATCCTCCGGTAGAGGTTCAGCATGTAAACAGCGCCGAGGATGATCCCCAGCCCGGCAAAACCGGCGTAAAAGACGCTCTGGCTGTAGGCTCCCTGCAGAATCAGGAACTCGCCGATGAAGCCGTTGAGAAACGGAAGGCCGATTGCTGATAGCGTTGTGATCAGGAAAATAACTGCAAACCGCGGAGTTACCGACGCCAGGCCGCCGTAGTTAAGGATCCTGCGGGTGTGGCGGCGTTCGTACATCGCGCCGATGAGCAGGAAGAGGGCGCCGGTTGAAATGCCGTGGTTGACCATCTGCAGGACGCTGCCCTCGACTCCCTGCAGGCTGCCGGAGGTATAGGCAAAGAGCCCGAGCACGACGAAGCCCATGTGGGAGACACTGGAGTAGGCGATGAGCTTCTTCATGTCTTCCTGTACGAAGCACATCAGGGCGCCGAAGATGATTCCGATGATCGCCAGGATGGAGATCCAGGGAGCCGCCAGGGCCGCATCCTCGGGGAAGAAGGGGATGGCGAAACGAATGAAGCCGTAGATGCCGAGCTTGAGGA
>CAJWZY010000266.1 GCA_913050545.1 uncultured bacterium
TCCCCGGCAGGTGGGCTGGGGTGCGAAGGCGGCCGGGAAGGTCATTGGGAAGAACCAGGACCAGCGCAGTGATCCAGGCGTAGCGAACATGACGCTGAATCTTCCCCAGGAGGTTTTCGGGAACCGTCGTCGTCTTCTCGAATCCATCGATACCCTGCGGCGCCAGGTTGACAGCAGCAGGGCGCTGACCGCAGTGGACAAGTTCTCGTCCCAGGCCATCTCCATGCTCCTGGGCGGCGCGACCAGGGCCTTTGACCTGGCCCTGGAAGACCCCCGGGTGGTTGAAAAATACGACACCAGCCACATCAGGATCGGCCACAATAATTTCAGGCCCAGCACCCTCGGCAAACAGATGCTGCTGGCGCGAAGGCTCTGCGAGGCTGGGGCCGGCTTTGTCTCTGTTCACAGCGCCGGCTGGGATATGCACGCCGATGGCAACAACCCCGGAATGGTCAAGGGGATGGCTATGCTTGGCCCGACCATGGACCAGGCCGTCTCGGCCTTCCTGGAGGATGTTGAGCAGCGCGGGCTCAGTGAAAAGATCCTGCTGGTGGTTACCGGTGATTTCGGGCGCACCCCGAAGATCGGCAAGGGCAGTGGCCGGAATCACTGGGCGAATCTCTGTCCCCTGCTCTTCGCCGGGGGAGGGCTTCGGATGGGCCAGGTGATCGGCAGATCGACGGCCAGGGCTGAGAAGCCGGCCTCCAGGCCGATTACTCCAGTGGACATGATGTCGACGATCCTGCATACGGTGTTCGATGCCGGCAAGATGCGGCTTGATCCCACTGTTCCGCGTAAGCCGGCAAAGCTTGTGCTGGACCGGGAACCTATCAAGGAGCTGTTTTAAACAGCCAGGCTGTGCCCGGGGGTTTTCAGCCGCCTGCCCCCGTGGGTGGTGGCCTTTCAGCTCCTGTTACCCCAGGGGGAATTCATTTTCAATCACCAGGAAGGACCCAGGAGATGAACCGGTTGTATTGCAGGCTGGCTGTGGGTATCGCAGTTTTGTTCTCCCTGGCGGGAGCTTGCCAGGCACAGGTTTCCAGTGTCACTGAAGCTGACTGGACAGGGTGGCTTGGCCCGAAACGAGATGGGTGGGTCCCAGGCTTTAAAGCTCCGACTCGGTGGCCGGATAAGCTTGAGCGAAGCTGGAGAGCACGGGTCGGTACCGGCTATGGGTCACCCCTTGTCGCTGGCGGGCGTGTTTACCAGCATGCGCGGATCGATGGCGAGGAGGTGGCCTGGTGTTTCAAGCTCGATACCGGGGCTGTCATATGGAGGAAAAGCCAGCCGGTTCCCTTCAAGATCGGTGGAGGTGGAGAACGTCACGGCAAGGGCCCCAAGTCCTGCCCGGTGCTTGCAGATGGACGCCTTTTCACGATGAGCATAACAGGCGTTCTTACTGCCCGGGATGCAGCCACAGGGAGACAGCTCTGGCGCCGTGACTACAGCAAGCGGTTCAAGAAGGGGCATCCCTATTGGGGTACGGCCACCTCGCCGCTGGTCGATGGGAGCCGGGTGATTGCGCATTACGGAACCGAGGAGCAGGGAGCCTTGATTGCCCTGGATGCAGTGACCGGCAAAGAGGTCTGGAGCCAGGGTAAAGATGGCCCGTGCTATTCTTCACCCCTGCTGGTGGAGATCGGCGGGGTCCGCCAGGTTGTCGAATGGAACCACCGGGTCCTGGCTGGTGTTGAGAGTGAGTCCGGGCGCCTGCTCTGGGAGTATCCCTTCCCGCACGAAACCCATAACCAGAACATGCCGACGCCTGTCTTCCACAAGGGGCGTGTGCTCCTGGGCGGCGAGAACCGCGGTGTCCACAGCATCGAGCCGCTCTACAAGGCCGGGAAGTGGACGGTGAAGAAACGCTGGAGCCAGAAGAAGGTGGCACTGGACATGGCTTCAGCAATTGTGAATGGCAATCTGCTCTATGGACTCTCTCATTACGACAAGGGGCGTTTTTTCTGTCTCGACCCCGAGACCGGTAAGATTCTCTGGACGGGGCCGGGCCGCACAGGCCAGAACGTGATGTTCCTGGCCATCCCCGGGTACGTGCTGGCACTGGTCAACCATGGAGAGTTGCACATCCTCAAAGCCGGCGGTGATGGTTTTAAAAAGGTCGCGTCTTACGAGGTTGCCGACAGCCAGACCTGGGCTCCACCGGTTCTTCTGAAGGGGGCGATCCTGGTAAAGGACCACGACCAGTTGACTCGCTGGGAATTTCCGGCGGCGAAACCTGATTGACAGCTTTTTGTGCGCCAGCGCAGGGTTTTACTTGCCTGTGCGGGTGAAGAAGAGCAGACGAACCTCCATGACCTCTTCGCCGGGTTTTTCGAGCGCCTTGAGGACGAGCTTTCCGCTTCCTGCGGGTAGCTTCAGCTTTCCCAGCTTGAGTGGCCTGAAGTCTTTTACGTAGGATTCCGTTCTTTTTACACAGTCTTCGGCAGCGCCACGCAGCGGAGGGTCGTGGGCGGGAATCACCCGGGAGCGGACCCTGGCAGAGTCCGGGGTCTCCTGCCCGGTGGTTTCAAAGCTGAGCTCGATGGTGGAGCCGGCGTCTTTTTTCGAGCAGGCGTAATAGATCTCCACCTCGTAGGTTCCGCTGGCGGGAACCTTGACCTTCCATTCGATGGAGTCGTCCAGGCTGGTCCAGTTGGTGAAATAGGAGCAATTTGGGAACTTGTTCGACCGCTTGATGTTTCCCCGGCCGACACCATCCCTGGCGGGAAGCTGGGTGTGGCGCGAACCCGGGTGTCCGATGATAAAGGGCCGGGGGGGCTGCTTCAGCTCAGGCAATATGCCCCGGGTCCAGGTCTCCTTGGCCTTTCTTAAATCAGCCGCCAGGGCCGGATGGTTCTTTGACACATCCCGGGTCTGCCCCGGGTCTTTGAGCATGTCGTAGAGTCTTCCCTGGTGGTCGAGCCGGTACTGCTGGGTCCGCAGGCTGACCCGGCCCTTCCAGTGGGAGAAAATCTTCCGTTCCGGCCACTTGTCGGCCTCCTCCAACAGCAGTGGCCCGAGGCTCACTCCGTCCAGGGGCTTCTTGCTGGCCACCGGGATACCGGCAAGCGCGGCAAGAGTCGGCAGGAGGTCGATAGCGGCACTGATTTGAGGGACGGTCTTTCCTGCCTTGATCTTCCCGGGCCAGCGAACCAGGAGCGGGCTGCGGACGCCGCCTTCATCGGTTGAGCCTTTGCGCCCTCTCATGCCTCCATTCCACCGGTTCCCGTTCGGGCCGTTATCGCAGAAATAAACGACGATGGTGTCCTTGGCCAGCTTCAGCTCATCGAGCCGGGCAAGAAGACGTCCGACGTTCCAGTCGATGTTTTCACACATGGCCAGCGCTGCCCGGGTATGCCCGAGATTTTCCCGTTTTTTCGAGCTGGGGCGCATGGCCAGCTCCTTGTTCTTGAACTGGTTCCACCAGCGGTCGGGAACCTGCATGGGAGAGTGGGGGGTGTTGTAGGGGATGTAGGCAAAGAAGGGCTTTTCGCGGTTGCGCTCAATGAACTCGATCGCCTTGTTGGTCAGGTCATCGATGATGAAGCCCTTGCCGCGAACGATCCGGCCGTTGTGCTCGAGCATGGGGTCGTAGTAATTCCCCCAGTGCCCGGAGCAGAAGCCGTAGTATTCATCGAAGCCACGAGCGTTCGGATGGTAGGGGTGCTGCATCCCGTTGTGCCATTTCCCGAAGGCGCCGGTGGCATAACCTGCCGCCTTGAAGGTCTGGGCGATTGTCATCTCGTCGAGATCTATCCGCTCACCTCCTGCCGAGGTGCTGAAGACACCGCTG
>CAJWZY010000267.1 GCA_913050545.1 uncultured bacterium
CACCCTGTCGGAGCCCAGCCGATCAGCAAACCGGCTCAAAACCAGGTTCGCCTCATCCTCCAGCGGCATCTCGGGAAAGACCAGCACTTCAAAATCAGGATTGATGAGCGCCGGGCGACCAAGGGAGTCGCTCTCCTCCCAGTCCTTCAAACCGAAGAAGCGCTGCCCGAGATCCGAAAGACGCAAAGACTGAATGGTGCCGGAGACGAGCCCGACATCGACCACCCCAAGGAGCGCCATCCGATGGACAACCCAGTGGCCCAGGTCATGGTACAGCCTCGCCATGGAGACCTTGATCGGATCGGCAATTCCCCGGTTGCGGCTATGATGTTCATCGTCACAGCAGGCCTGGTATTCTTCGCGGATGCCCGCCTCCTCGAGGGTAAAGAGAAAGCGAGCCACCGTGGCGCCCAGAAAAGACGGCAGGGAGAGCCAGGTGCCCGGCTCGAAGTCCTTCAGCTGCTCGATAAAGATCCGCCGCAGGCTCTTTTGATGGAAACTCCAATGTCCATCCTTGTGGTCATCAAGGAACAGATCGAAGAGCGCCTGGAGCTTTTCCCGCAGCGTCTTCTTCTGCCATTCCCGCCGGCGCAGGGCAATCGGCACCAGCCGTTGGTCCTCCACCTCAAAAAAGCGAAGACGCCGTGCCGTGCTTAGAAGATGCTGAACAACCTTGCCCTCGAAAACCTCCTGGCAGCGAGTGGCAATCAGCGATCCGGAGATCCGGTCCTCGATCTTCTTGTAGAGCCTCCCCTCGCGGGTCACCTCTAGCTTATCAGAGCGCACCAGCTCAAGCAGGCGCTCCATATCAATCACAAAGTCACTCCCGAGGAAGACCTCGGCCTCGTTTTCCCGCGGCAGCTTTGTCGATATGCCGAGGAAGTCCTCAAAGAGACTCTCCTGGTAGAGAATCAAGGCCTCTTCCTCGAACTTAATACCAAAGTCTTTCAGGTTCAGCACCCCGATGGTCCCCAGGGACGACTCCTCAAGCAGGGTGCGCCACTCTTTCGGGAAAAGCCCGTCATCTTCCTTGCCGTTTCCTTCTGAACGCGACTCGCCCTTTTTGCCGCCGGCAACCGCCGAATGGGGCAGAATTCCATGGTTGTCTTCAAGCGCCTTCAGCGCTGCTTTGCGCAGAGCTTTGTCCGGCAGCTTCCGGATGCGGCTTGCCGGCCTCGTGCCCCCGTTTTCTTCTGCGCCGGAGCGCTTCAGGCTCAACATCTCTATCGGCCCGCGCTCCTCGATGGAAACCGTTCGCCTCAAGGCATTGCCGAGCTCCTCGGGAATCGTGAAGACCTCCTGCCGCCCGCCACCATCTCCGTTTCCCATCCTCTCCTTGTGAACAAAACCACCACCCAGCAGGGAGCGGAGAATCGTCTCTACCTCATAATCGGCAATCTGTCCGCCGTGCTGCCCGGAGCGCACCTCTCCCAGGGTGCCCTGGTAGCCATCCCGCCTCAACAGGGACACCAGGAAGGCCTTCTGTGAGCCCCCGAGTCCCTCAAAGCGCTTACGGACCTGGTCCTGGTCGCTCATGCATTTCTGCAGAACACTCGCCAGCTTATCTTTTGCACTGACCATCCCATCGTCCGGTAGCCAGCAAAGGTGATAGCTTTGAAGGTCGGCCTTCGGACGCTTGCCTAAGAATTCTTTTAAGAACATTGGACCTCCTTCGTCCCCGCTCTTTCCCTTTCGGGCTCCACTGTTTCCACCAATTCTTCCGCTTCTATAATCCGATACGGATACCCCTGTTCGGTCAGGAAAAGTTGCCGCTTCTCGGCAAATTCCTGCTCCCGACTGCTGGCGGCGATTCCGCTTCCGCGCGTAACCAGGGAATAAAATACCGCACATCCGGAATCCTGTTTGGGCCTCAGGATTCGGCCGAGTCGCTGCGCCTCCTCCTGCCTTGATCCGAACGTCCCGGATATCTGTATCGCGACATTCGCATCGGGCAGGTCGACCGCAAAGTTTCCAACCTTGCTGACCACCAGGGTCCGGATCTCGCCGCTTCGGAAGCCCCCGTAGAGCTCATCCCGAGTCTGTTGCGGCGTCTTCCCGGTAATCAGCGGGGCGCCCAGCTCATCGGCCACCAGCTGCAATTGATCCAGGTACTGGCCCAGGATGAGGATGTGATCATTCGCATGGCGCCTGACCAGGTTCTTGATCGCCTCCATCTTGAACGGGTTTTCTGATGCGATCCGGAATTTTCCCCGGCGCCCGGCCAGCTGGTAATCCTCTTTCAGCTCGGGGTCGAGCTCAACCCGCACCTCCACACACTCGGCATCGGCGATCCAGCCGCCTCCCTCGAGAGAACGCCAGGGCACATCGTATTTTCGCGGCCCAATCAGGCTGAACACTTCTTTTTCTTTTCCATCCTCCCTGATCAGCGTTGCCGTCAGGCCGAGGCGGCGGGTCGCCTGGATCTCCGCGGTGAAACGGAACACCGGGGCCGGCAGCAGGTGCACCTCGTCATAAATGATCAGGCCCCACGGATTCTCAAAGAAGAGCTTGAAGTGCTCAAAGTCATCGACCTTTGACTTGCGGTAGGTAAGCATCTGGTAGGTCGAAAGCGTCACCTGGCGAATCTGCTTGATCTCCCCGCTGTACTCCCCGACCTGGTCTTCGGTCAATGTCGTTTTCTCAAGCAGCTCCCGGCGCCATTGGCGCAGAGCCGTAACATTGGTGGTCAGAACAAGCGTCTCCTTGCCGACGGCCGCCAGGGCTCCCATCCCGACAATCGTCTTGCCCGCCCCGCAGGGAAGAACCACAACGCCGCTGCCGCCGTGCTCGCTCCCGCCGGCATAGAAAGCCTCGACTGCATCGCGCTGGTAGCTGCGCAGGCCGAAGGGTTCTCCATCCGGGAGGGTGTCACTCAGCTCCACGGCGAGGTTTTTTCCCTCCCGGTAGCCGGCGAGATCACGGGCGGGATACCCCAGCTTGGCGAGAACCAGCTTGAGCTGCCCGCGGCATTCGGGCCGTACCGGGAGGCCTTTTTCAGACAGGGCGTCCGGAAGCAGGAGCTCCTCGATGTGACTCAGCTCTCCGAGGCGCTCAAGAAGCTCATCCTCGTCAGCCGTCAGGACGATGCCTCCCCGTCCATCGCCGATCAATTCAAGGCGCCCGTAGCTACCGACCGCATCGGTAATCTCTTTGGCAATATTGACCGGAACGGGGTATTTCGAAACCTCCTCAAGGAACTCCAGGATCTCGCCTGCGTCTGCGCCCGACGCCCCGGCGTTCCAGAGCGAGAGCGCCGTGATCCGGTACATGTGGATGTGCTCGGGGCTCTTCTCCAGCTCGGCAAACAGCATCAATCGGTCTCGCACCTCACCAAAGCGGGGATGGTCTGCCTCCAGGATAATCGACCGGTCACTTTGGACGATCAGGGGATTTTCCGGGTTGATTGCCATTGTTTCTGCCTGCGTTTTCTACGGTCTTGTTTAACTCACTCAGGGTCCGCCGGTTCACCATTCCCGGCGTCCTGCTCCGAACCACCTTCCGGCGCATCTTCTTCCTCAACTTCGTCAGTGTGGGCAACCCGCTCAAGACTTGCGAGCGCGTCACCTTCCTTGAGATTCATCATTTTGACCCCCTGGGTCGCTCGCCCCATCAGGCTGATATCAGACGCCTGCATCCGCATTACGAGACCTTCCCGGCTCATCAGGACAACATCGTCGTCCTCGCGCACGGCCTTCAGCCCGACCACCGGCCCATTGCGCTCGCTGGTTTTGATGCTGATAATTCCTGACCCGTTACGCTTCTGCCGCCGGTAGTCCTCGAAGGCCGTCC
>CAJWZY010000268.1 GCA_913050545.1 uncultured bacterium
AGACGTTCTGATTCACGCCCAAAAACAACCGGAACTGAAAAGAAATGAAAATCACCTGGTTCGGACATGCCGCCTTCCTGGTAGAGGGAGTCAATCCCGCAGGAGAAGCGGTCAGGATCATCCTCGACCCCTACAACTATCCTGCCTGCGGCGGATACCTCCCCATCAACGAGGCGGCCGACATCGTCTCGATCAGCCACCATAATGAACGCTACCACTCCGACCTCTCTGCGATCCGGGGCGACTACGAGCTGATCGATGCCCTCGATCATGCCGGCAGCTCTCTCACCCGCAAGGGAGTGGAGTTCAAAGTTTTCGAGGTCTATGAAACAGATGATGGAGAAGGCCCCAACTGCCTGGTGAAATTCGAGCTGGAGGGTGTCACCGTAGCGCACCAGGGAGATCTCGGGCACCGCGTCGAAGCTGGCGCCCTGGAGTTCCTTGAGAATACAGATGTCCTGCTCGCCCTCGCCGGAGGGCCACCCACCATCAAGATACCCGACCTGGCCGACCTGGTGGAGAAAACCCGCCCGCCCCTGGTCCTGCCGATGCACTACAGGACCCCCAAGTGCAACCTCGACCTCCAGCCGGTCGGGGATTTCCTCTCCGCCTGCGAAGGCTACCCGGTTGAAACCCCGGGCAGCTCAGAGCTCATCGTTACACGCGAGAGCCTGCCAGCGGAGACGACCCTCGTGGTTCTCGACCACGCACGGTGACACGCCCCGAGCTGCCGGCAACTCAATCTTCTGTGGCAAAGCTGCGCCTTAGCGCGGCGCTCATCCTGGCTACGGACACCCCGGCCTGCTCAAGCCTGCCGAGATAGACACAGAAGCCGTGAATCATCCCCTCGTAGCGGTCGAGCTCCACCGCGACGCCTGCCTCGATCAGCCGGGCTGCATAGGCGTCCCCTTCATCACGCAGCGGGTCATATCCAACCGTGATCACGTAGGCGGGAGGAAGGCCTGCAAGGGTCTCCGCCCTCAGGGGAGAGGCCTTCAGCTCTGCGCCATCCTCCTCGCTGGCCAGGTAGTGGCCCCAGAACCAGCGCATCCCCTCCCGGGTGAGCGCATAGCCCTCTGCATTTTCAATATAGCTCGGGGTATCAAGACAGTAGTCGGTTACCGGGTAGATCAGCACCTGCAGACAGATCCCGCCGAGTCCCGAATCCCGGGCCATAAGCGCCACCACCGCAGCCAGGTTGCCCCCTGCGCTGTCGCCGCCAATAGCGATTCTCTGCGCATCGACTCCCTTCTCTGCCGCGTTCTCCGACAACCACCTGGTAAAGGCATAACAATCATCCGCCGCCGCGGGATACTTATGTTCCGGCGCCAGGCGGTAGTCGACACTGAAGACAGCACAGCCGGCCTCATTGGCAAGCGCCCTGCAGATCCCCTCGTGGGTGTCAAGATCCCCGATAACCCACCCACCTCCATGAAAATAGACCAGGGCCGGAAGAACCGGGCTGTCATCGGGGCGGTATTCCCTGTAGGCAATCGCAGGCATCCCTTCGGGAAGCTCTTCGGAGGGGGCAAGTCCATCCCTGCAAAGTGCAATCTCCCCGGTAACGGAAAAATCAGCGATCCGGGCAGCCAGGTTTGTACGGGCCTGCCCGGGAGTGCAATCTTCGAGTGCAGGCAAGCCCAGCTCGGCAAGTTCAGCCAGGAGCTCTTCAACCTGTGGATCCAGCGACATGCTTCAGACCTTCTCAGCCTCGAGCGAATCCAGGAGACGTGAAAAGAGCTCCGAAGACTCAGAGGAGACACCCAGGCGCCCGAGATCCTGCTGAATATCCCTGAGGCGTCCCATCAACCTGTCGAGATCCGGGGTCCCTTCCGGCTGGACCCGGTCGACCGAGGTCTCCATGATCCCGGGACCTTCAGTTCGCGGGGGGAGCATACCGTCCACCTCGCGCTTGAAGGTAACCCTGCCGATTCCCTCATCAAAGACCTTCGATTCGAGGGCCTGGAACTCTTCCTCACGCCCCTCGAACTTCTCCTCGGCCAATCTCAGGTTGTTGACCACCTGGTAGGAAGGAACAACTACTTCTTCCCCACGCTCGAGCTTGCCTGAGACATCGTCAACCATATCCGGGCGTTTGCTCGAGGTATAGTCCATCGCCTTGAGCATTCTGCGGGCAACGTACTTGTTGAGCTTGAGCACTCCGAATGCGTAATCCTCGAAATTCTCACAGGCAGGCGTCGCGTAGCTCCAGAGCTCTTCATCTCGTATGCGCTTGAGATTGAGAGCCACTCGCAGCCAGCTGGCCTTCATGGCCTTGACTGCACTGGCAGTATCAGCAAGAAACCCCCGGACGGCGGGTTCGTCTACCGTCTCTTGCTCCTGTTGGGGTGCAGAACTCATCACCATAATTGTTCACCAGTACCACTTATTTGCGACCCGGATGGGTCCTCGTTCAATATGACCAGAGGCACATCGTGACCCAGGGAGATCCAGAGGTCAAGAGGCTGGAACGGGAGAAATCCAAACTCGGGAGTGATCCCGGCTCTTAATCAAACAGAAGCGGGAAGGCCTTGGCGGCCCTGGCATCCAGGATGATCACACGCCTGGATTTGAAGCTGCTCTTGGAAGCATCACTCCTGCTCTTGGTCTTCGGGCGCGTTTGCGACGAGGTGCCGACAACGTGAACGTACCTGGCCTTCTTGAGATACTTATGCTCCACCTTGGTCCGGTTGATGATCGGTGCCTTTCGATCGATGGTGACCCGGTAGGTATTGCCCTGGTAGCTGACCGCCAGTCCCGAGTTGCTGGATTCGACTGTGGCGTCAATCCACTTCAGCTGTTTGTCCTTGGGATGCTCGTAGCTCTCGTTCACCTCGACCGCCTCGCCCAGGATCACGACCTGTGCGTTCTGGATCTGACGGTCGGTTCCGGAGCGCCCCTGCTGTCCCCCTCCACCGCCGGGAGGCCCTCCACGAACTTCCTGCTCAACTGCACGGGCAAATAACCGGACCTTGGAGCCTTTCTTGAGATCCTGGATCCTCATGACCCGGTCATAATAAACCGTCGCGGTCGGGGAGATCTCGACAAAGGCCTTGGCTGGCTTCTTTCGCCCCCGCTCATCCTTGTAATAGAAGGAGAAGTCGTAAAACGATTCGGAACCGGAAACCGCCTTGCCGAGCTTGCCCCAGCCATTGAGGTTGTCACCTGGACCACCTTCATCCTTCAGGGCAAATACGCTGGCCGCGGCTGCAGAAACGAACAGAAACGCCAGGACAATGGAAATCCGACTCGATTTCTTCATGGGATACCCCCCGCTGTTTACCGGCAACAAGCTGCAACAGGTTTCAAACAACCAGATCCTCAAGACCTCACACCCTCTCAGGGTAGTCCTGCAGGCCAGCCATGTCAATCTCGATGCACTTCCGGCAGAGAGGTAGAGGTTCCGAAAAGATCCGGTGCCCGCAGACGATTCAGGGGCAAACGGGGAGCGCCTCGCAGTCGAGCTCATCATCGGTGGCATCGACACCACATTCCAGGAAGGGAGCCGGCAGCGGGCTGTCGCCGCGGAAAAGGTAGCCCAGTGAGTTGACTGCATCTGTGATATTCAGGTCTCCGCTGTCATCGGAATCCCCGGCATCCATGCACCCCGGCGCCTCGCCCTCGGCAAGATACGACAGGAAGCCGGGGCCGCTTGGGAAATCGGCCACGGCGAAGCCCGCATCGACCAGGTTCGGGGCGATGGATTCCCGGAACAGGTCGTCATCGTCGACGATCGCGACGTGCAGATCATCCACGCCGGTCGTCCCGGCCA